>JAUMVL010000063.1 GCA_030530185.1 Clostridia bacterium
ATTCAACTTCTCTGCCAGCTCTTTCTGCGTCATGCCGGCAGCTTTCCGTAAATGTTGGATATACTGTCCAATTTTCAAAGTGTCCATAGTATGCTCCTTCGTCGTTCATTATTCTTGTGATTCTTGCGTACTGTGATTTCATCATACTGCAAGAGAAGCAATTCGTAAATAACGAGAAAATTGAGAAAATTCTACTTCCGGTAGAATAAGCCTTCCGGGCAAATCCGTTTGCCCTTGCTCTTGCCCTTATGAGCGGCGAGGGCGTTGTTGAAACGGCGCAACAATGGATAAACGGATTCGGTGAGCAGATTGTAAATGAGGCAGTTTCAGAGGATTTCATGAAAGCCCTGTAATCATCGGCAAACGCCTATCTTTTCGGGGATTTCAAATTCCGATTTGTCGATGTGTTATATCGTTTATGATTCGACATATTTCACCGTCGAACCATCAAAAGCCGGTCCGATGCCAACCCTATCAACGATTTCTGCATCAGCGTCATGTACAAAAATCCCCCGCGGGCTGTGCCGCAGGGGATTTTGCGTTTGCCGTTATCCCTCTACCTTTTCAAAGTCCTCTTTGCCGTGCTTGCAGAGCGGGCAGGTGTAGTCGTCGGGCAGCTCGTCGCCTTCGTATTCATAGCCGCAGATCTTGCAGACCCACTTGGTCACTTTTTTCACGGGTTGGGCTTCTACCTTTTCAAAGTCCTCTTTGCCATGCTTGCAGAGCGGGCAGGTGTAGTCGTCGGGCAGCTCGTCGCCCTCGTATTCATAGCCGCAGATCTTGCAGACCCATTTGGTTTTCTGCTCGGTCTTGGGCGAGGGCTTGGGCTTGATATGGGCAAAGTAGTAGGCATAGGTTACGGACGGGGCCTTGGACAGCACTTCGCTTTCGGTGATGTCGGCCACGAACAGCGTATGCGAGCCGCAATCCACCGCTTCCGCCACATGGCCGGAAAAGACGGCGTTTACTGCCTGCGTGACGGCATACAGTCCGTTTGCGGTGCGCTTGACGTCCGCAAAGCCTGCGAATTTATCGGTGTCTCGGCCGCTGGCAAAGCCAAAGCGCCGGAACAGGTCGAACGTCGCGTCCTCGGTCAGTACGCAGACGTTGAAGATACCGGTTTTGGCAATCAGATCGTGCGTATGGTTCTGCTTGTTGACCGCGATCGCGATCCGGTTCGGATTGGATGCCACCTGAATTGCGGTGTTCGTGATGCAGCCATTGTCCTTGCCGCCGTCGCGCGTCGTCACAACGAACAGCCCGTAGGACAGTTTATACAGCGCGGTCGGGTCGTTCGTTCCGGCAACGGGCGCGGGTGCGGCGGCAGATACCGGCGCGGCGACGGGCAGCGTGTCGATGAGCGCGGCCGCGAGCGCGTCAAGCTCCGCGTCCTGCTCCGGGCGGAGCGCGCTCTTGATCGTAACGGTCGGATCCACGACAGTCATGTTCTTGCAGGAGGCAAACAGTTCCTTCATCTTCTTGCCGCTCGTCGGGGCCCAGGAGCCGTTCTCGAGAAACGCGAGCGTGCGGTTTTGAATGTTGTGCGCCACGAGGTCGCGCAGCGCCTCATCCATGCGCACAAAGATTTCGGCATTGTAGGTCGTCGAAGCAAATACGAGATGGCTGTATTGGAAGGCGGCGGCGACGATCTCGGAGGCGGGCTTGACCGATACGTCCATCATCGTCACGACGGCCCCGCGCTCGCGGAGCTTGGTAGCCAAAATTTCCGCCGCATTTTCGGTGTTGCCGTATACCGAGGCATAGGCGATCATCACGCCCTGCACCTCCGGCTCATACAGACTCCATTTTTGATATTTCTCAAGGTAGTCGCCAAGGTTTTTGCGCCAGACAAATCCGTGCAGCGGGCAGATCATCTTCAGGTCGAGCTTGGCCGCCTTTTTCAGCGCCGCCTGCACCTGCGGACCGTACTTTCCGACGATATTGGTATAGTAGCGGCGCGCCTCATCGAGGTAGTCGCCCATAAAGTCAACCTCGTCCGCAAACAGATTGCCGTTGAGCGCGCCGAACGTGCCGAACGCATCGGCAGAAAAGAGCGTACCGGTCGTTTTGTCGAAGGTCATCATGACCTCGGGCCAATGCACCATCGGCGCCATGACGAAGGTGAATTCGTGGTGTCCGGTGTTCAGGACATCGCCTTCCTTCACAAGATACGGATCGCAGCTCTCGTCCACATAGCCGAAGCGTTTCATCATATCGAAGCTCTTTTGGTTGCAGACGATCGTCGCGTTCGGATAGCGGAGCAGCAGCCCCTTAAGCGTTGCGCTGTGGTCGGGCTCCATGTGCGAAACCACGATGTAGTCGAGTGCGCGTCCGCCGAGCGCATATTCCACATTTTCAAAAAACACCTTGTCCACCGCGCGATCGACGGTGTCGAACAGCACGGTCGTATCGTCGAGCAGCAGATAGGAGTTGTAGCTCACACCGTCGGGCACGGAATACACGCCCTCAAACATGGCAAGCCGCCGGTCATTGCCGCCGACCCAAACGAGATCTTCGGAAACCTTTCTTGTGCAGTGCATAGGAGTCCTCCTTGGTTGAATTCTCTTATAGTATAGGAAAAAAACACCCCGCGGTCAAGGGGAAAGTTGCTTGCTCCCGCGACGCATTTTCTTCTTTTTTTTAGATGCCTTCTTTGACGGTACGTATGGGATACTGAAAAATTCGGAAAAGCCCGACCGGCCGGTCGGGCATCCAGATTCTTACTGTGCATTGAGATACGGCATCGGGTCGAACGGGATGCCGTCGATCAGCAGCTCATAGTGCAGATGCGGCTGCGATTCGTTCTCCTGCTTGGCAAGGATTGCGATCGGGTCGCCGCGGTAGACGTGCTGCTCGAGCTCGACATAGGGACTGGCGCAATGCGTCAGGCGTGAGACAAAACCGTTGCCGTGCCGAATCTCGATCACAAGGCCGTAATCGCCGCGTTCGCCGAGAAAGATGACCGTGCCGCTTTCCGGCGCGACGAGCGTATCGCCCGCACGGAGCGAAAAATCAACGCCGTAGTGCATCTTGCCGTTGCGCAGACCGAAGCTTGTCAGCTGCGCGCCATTGCACGGCGGGATGAACTGGAGCTCTCCGGCATCCTTGCCGGCGGGGGCGGAACCGCCCTCGGTAAAGAGGTACGTCCCCTCCTCGATCGCAAGTGCGGCGGGATCGCTGCCGACACGTGTCTGCGCAGCGGTTTGGGAGGAGGAGATCGCAATGCCGCTTTTATACAGCACTTCGACGAGGCCAAACGTGTGCTCGGCCTTGCCGAGCGAACGATACAGCCGGGCGCCGCGCGGAAGATACGGCTGCTGCGAGGTGACGGTTTCGATCTCGCCGGTGATGAGTTCGGCGTGCTCGACCGATCGGACGACCGGCACAAGCGTGCGGGACGCGGCAAGCCGCTCCTTGGCCTGCTCATAGGTCAGATAATCCACCGAGCCATCAACGGGCGCGAGCGTCAGCTTTGCGTCGATATAGGCGCGGATCAGATGCTCGGTTTCGGTCAGGTTTTCGACGGCGCAGTCATTGAGATATTCGGTCAGAACGCGCTCCGCGACGTCCCGGCCGGACAGCGCAAACACGGGCACGTCGTTGACGAGCAGATTGACGGCGGTCACGGGATAGGCGGCATGCGTCGGCGTCGGAGACGGGGAAGCCTTGACGGCCGTGCTTGGCGTCGGGGTGACGATCACGACGGCCTCCGTGGAATCGGGATCGGGCGTTTCAAGCGCCTGCGGCTTGAGCAGCGCCATTTTGGGCCGCAGAATGCCGACGGCAAGCAAAACGAACGTGCCGATGACAAGCACGCCGACCACGCACAGCACGAACAGCCATGTGACCTGTTTTTGATTCATACGCCGCCCCCTTTCCCGCCGGGTTCTTCGGATAGTATAGCATATCCGCGTCGCGCATGCAAGCATCGGAACAGACCGGAACGGCATGCGCAATTCTCCCAAAAACCGGTTTTTTCGGGCAAAATCCCAAAGTTCCTGTAAAGAACCTTGCAAATCTTTTCCATTCCGATATAATGAGGTTTATGGAACAGATTCGAGAAAATAAAATGGGAACCGCGCCGGAGGGCAGACTGCTGCTGTCGATGGGATGGCCGATCATCGTGTCCATGCTCGTGCAGGCGCTTTACAACATTGTGGACAGCGTGTTTGTGTCTCGTCTGTCCATGCTCGATGCCGCGGCGCTATCCGGAATCCTCGGGGACCTGTACGTGCCCGGCGTGGAAGCGACGATCGGGGACAAGGCATTGAACGCGCTGTCCACGGTCAATCCGTTGCAGATGCTGATGATCTCGGTTGCCGTCGGAACCGCAGTCGGCATGAATTCGCTGATCTCGCGACGCCTCGGCGAGCGGCAGTTTGCCAGCGCCAATCGCGCAGCCGGCAACGGGCTTGTGCTGCTGCTGATATCGGCCGCGGTATTCACCGCGATCGGTCTGACGTTGTCGCAGGCGTTTTTGAACTGGCAGGACAACGACCCGATCGTGCGACTGTTCGGAACGGAATATATGACGATCTGTCTGTCGCTGTGCTTCGGTATCTTCGTGTCCGTTGGGATCGAGCGCATCATGACGGCGCAGGGACGGACGCTGGTCGCCATGATGATGCAGCTGACCGGCGCTGTCACCAATATCGTATTGGACCGGATTTTCGTGCTCGGCCTCGGACCGGTTCCGGCGATGGGCGTAACCGGCGCAGCGATCGCGACCGTGGTCGGCCAGTTTGCGTCGATGACGCTTGCGATTGTGATGCTCGTTACGTCGAAGAGTGAAATCCGGCTCCGGTGGTCGGACTTTCGGATGGCGCGACAGACCGTGCGCGAAATCTACAGCGTGGGCGTACCGTCGATTCTGATGCAGGCCGTCGGGACCGTGATGTATCTCGGCATGAACGGAATTTTGAAGGCTCTCGGCGAGTTCCATGCCCAAACGCTGGACCCGACCGTGAACTATGTCGATGCGTATAAGAGCGCGTTCGGCACGTACTTTCGGCTGCAATCGATCATCTTCATGCCGGTGTTCGGCCTGAACAATGCCGCGATGAGCATTCTCGGCTACAACTACGGTGCGCGGAACAAGAAGCGCTTTCTGCGTGCGTACGGTCTTTTGACACTGTTCTGCGCCGCGTTCATGACGCTCGGCACCGCTGTTTTTGAAGTGTTCGCACCCGAGCTGATGATGCTGTTTGCGGTCTCCTCGTTCACCTACGGGATCACGCTCGTCGCAATTCGGACCATTGCCTGGGGATTTGTCTTTGCCGCGATCTGCATCGCGATGAACACGGTTTACGGAGCGACCGATACCGGTCTGTACGGAACGATCACCTCGCTTGCGCGGCAGCTTGTCATCCTGCTGCCCGTCGCGATTTTGATGGCGGTCACCACGCAAAGCATCGAGGCGGTCTGGTGGGCGTTTCCGATCTCGGAATTTGCAACGCTGGTTCTATCCGCGCTTCTGACCCTGCGTCTGTACCGCAAAAAAATCGAGCCGCTCGATCGAATCGAAACGGCTTAAGAGAATACCGAAGGCAATGCGGCTTACGAATCGGAGGCCGCATTGTTTTTTGCTTCTTCCATCAACGCATCCCATTCGGAACTTGAGAGTTTGAACTCCTTGCAAATCTGTTCCTGAATGGAATCATATCGCTTAATGATTTCCTTTCGCATGGATGCTACGGATGATTCCCATTCCGACAAGGAAGACGGCGTATGGAACAGGGCAATATGCTGCGCCATTTCAGGACGCAGTGCATCTGCAAGCTGATCCAGCAGAGCCTGCAACCTTTCAACCGAAAAATCGGTACAAAGCAACTGTGCATACCGATGCAGAAACCGATCACACCAATCGGGGTTATCTCTCAGCGCAGCATATAGGTCCATATTGGCTACACGGCCTGCGGAGGAATCATAAACGACTCCTCTTTTGCTGAAGTATTTTGTAAATAGATTGTACTGACTGGTTCCGTCCGTAAAGCATCGATCGATATCATAAAAGACCGGGCGCCAACGGACGTGATAGTCATGCGTTGCCCAATAACTTTGATTTTTAATATCATAATTACAGAAAAAAGTCTGTGCAATCAAATAATCAATAATGTATTCCGTGTCGACCCATTTGGAAAACTGAGCAAACGCATCCGGATCCGCTAACTTCCATCCCCTTGCGAACCTGCGGACACGAAGAAAATCCTGATTGGAACCGTATCGAACTGTTTCATTGGTGGAAACATGGTCAATGGAAGCGGGATCCACGAGGTAATGCGTCACGAGATAATCCTGATTCATGCCTTCATTAAAGTCCATGATCCCATAATAAGAGCCGTTCACATAGACGACAACGGGGCGCGTCCGCGCACTGTCCAAATTCAGCTTTTCCACAGCACAGAGTGCAAAGGAATCTCGAAGGCGCGCTTTGGAATAATCCTGACTCCCGTTCCGAAGAATCAGAGATTCATAATCAAGAGCGGAACCGTTCCCCCAAAATGGGTAGTTCACGGAGGATTGGCCGAGCCTTGTCCGCAAATGTAGGGACAATGATTTCTGCGGATACTTAATCGACTGGTTTCCGCGAGGATTGATATCCGCCATAAACATGGTTCCGAGAGTTCCATCTGCCTCATAGAAAGCAATCTGCGCATCTGTATGTGGATAACGTCCCTGCGTTTTAATCTGTGTAAATGCTTTGAATGCATTGGGCGAGCAGGATATGCAGACAACTGGAAGTGTGTGCGGCGAGGAGAACAGATAGGTAACGGACGATATTTTGCTGGGAAGGGAATGGTCTTTTGTGCTGATTGCGCGCAGCGTGATGGATGCGGAAATCGGAATCGGGGCAGTGTAGATGGGGGAGGATTCTGTCGGTTCGCTGCCATCCGTGGTGTATCGGATTACAGCATTGGGGTCTGCACAGTGAATTTCAGCGGAAAAGGGTTCGGTATGATAAAGCGACTGGTCCTCAAAAAGCGGAGTCGTTGCCCGACTAACAAAAAAAACCGGTTCGTTTGCAACATCTCGGGTAGCATGTGCAAAAAAGACGCGAGCAAGCTTCGAATCTTCCGAACGACCGCTTGTAATGCCCTCTGTCAAATCACCGGTGCAAAACACATCCCGCACCAAGCCCGCGTCGTCAAAGAGATACAGTGTTTCTCCGGTAGCACGGATTCGAAAGGAATCAGGCGAAAATGAGATATAACCGTTCGGTGAAATGCTGCCGGTCAATGGGCAACGATTCTGCGGATCAAGCGAATCAGATAACTGCCAGTTTGAAAGATCCACCGTTCTGACGGATCCGTTTCGAAGCTCAATCCATTCGCCTTCAGAACCACATGACGATACTTCACTGATATGTATATCATCAAGCGGATAGGCGCAAAGCTGTGAGACGTCTGTAATCGCAGCGGAATTTGGCACACCAGGGGTCGGATATTTGAAGTACAGTACGTTTCCGGAAGAATCCAGCCCCATTGAGGTGTTTTTCGGTACTGCATCGGACCAAGGAACTCGCTGATACATTCTGCGGGAGACATGATATAGCTGCAATCCATCGTCCAGAGATGAAACCGAAAACGGTGCATGTAATTCGCCATTTACAGATTCCTGGCCGGAAAGAAAGATGAGAAGATACGTACCGGGCTCTAATGACAAATCCGGACATCTCCATTTGAGCGGATTTGAGAACTCATCACTGAGACAATACTCTTTTAAAGATACGACAGTATTTCCGGAATTGTATAATTCAACATAATCGGAATGATCCCCATAACTGTCAATAATTGAATATGTGTTTCGAAACAAGACTTCGCTTATTCGCAGCGATTCCGATGAGTCTGCGGCAATGATCGCTTCTATTCCGATGTCAATATCATTGTTTTCTGCATTCGGAGTCGGAATTCCGCAATAACCAAAGATACCGTTTCGGTTTCTTGCCCAGGATTGTCCTTCCAACAACGTTGGGACGGGAACCGAGTCAACCGGTCGCTCATAGGCGTCAAACAGATAGATTGTTTCCCCCGTTGAAGCAATACCAATCGCCGCAGAACCTTCCTCCGTCCCGCAGGGAATCAGAGCATACCCGTTTGGCGAAACGGTTAGCGGCGGAAGAGGAGCTTTATCCGGATTTTCTATACGGTCCGAAAGGAAAAACCCCTCCAAAGAAATTTCCATATCGTTGGGATTGTACAGCTCAATCCAATCATTGCCATTGCATGCGCCGTCTTTTAGATCATTGGAAACAATTTCATTCAAATACAGACGAACAATTTCGGGGGCTTCGTCCGGAATTTTGTGTTCCATGGAAGATTCTTCCGCTGACTCTTCGATTTCGGGGCAAGTATCCGATATTTCACCGGTGTTTTCATCGCCTGGCGTTGGGAGAATGCTATATCCAAAGCTCCCGTCGGATCGGCGCGCATAGGACACATCTTTCGGAAGCTGCGGAATGATGAGTTTTTCCAACAGTCGACCGGACGGATTCAACAGGCAAACGGTGTCGCCGCCTTTGGAAAGGCCAAACGGAAGACAAAAAGTATCGCTATTGACACCGGATTTGGCGGGAATTACAAGGAACCCTCCGGCGGGAATGGAAACATCGGGGAGCATATTATTGAGATCGTAACTATCCTCTTTATCTGTCAGAATATACCCCTGTAGGTTGATTGCAGAAGCGGAAACGTTATGCAGCTCGATCCAATCCGGCGAACCCAATGCTTCATCTACATAAGAGAGTTTGTTAGAGGATACAACCTCGTTAATGAGAATTTGCTGTTGATCGTTTTCACAACCGAAAAGGAACAGGGAGCCGAGACAGCATAACAGTAACAGGCTCACACGAAGCAGGCATCTCGACCGAAAACGATTTACAGCAGATACTTTCATAACGGGCTCCTCTTAAAACTTCGGAACAACAGGACGCAAATTCAGTAACATCCGAAAATCAGACTTGCTTTTTCAGCAAGCCTGATTTCGCTCCGATTCCAAATCCATAGAAAATTACATCGCGGCGTAGACGATGCCGCCGACCAGATAGATTACGCCGCAGATAAAGTGCAGCACGGCAAGCAGCGCTGCAGCCAAGCCGATGATCCACGTCGACGTGCGCTTGTTCTTCAGACCGATGATGAACGCAGCAATGCCAAAGCCCAACGCAAGCGGCGTCGTTAGGATTGCAAGGATCGCCATCAGGATTACAATCGCAGGATGCATCTGCACAAGCAGGCCCAGCAGCGAGATCGTTGCAAACAGGAACGTTACGGCTGTCAATACGATCGCAAGTGTCGCCGTAAAGTGCAGTCCCTTCGGCGCTGCCTTAACGGGGGCGGGTTCGGGCGCGGCGCTCTCCGCCGGAACCGCCTTGATCGGTTCAACGGGTGGTTCGTC
>JAUMVL010000064.1 GCA_030530185.1 Clostridia bacterium
TATTGCAGCACGTAGCTGATGTTTTCCCAAAGCGCAAAGCCGAGGCTGACAAACAGCGCATACACGACGCCGTCGTACTGACAATTGAATTCGGGATGGTTCCAGGTGTTCCTCCGGAGCAGGAAGTATTTGGCGCCCTCCTCGGACAGCGCGACGACAACAAAGTAAAGCAGCACGTTGTACAGCGTCGTCTCCGGCGCGGCGAACAGGCCGATCAGAAGGCTTCCGACGCGTTCCAGGATAAGCGCAATCAGCGAAGAGAATATGCCCGCCTTGAACAGCTGCCACAGCAGGGCGGGATTTTCGGGCTCCAGCCGGTCGGACCGGTACGTTTTCACCATCAGAAAAACAGCGGGCACGATGGCTGCAAGGATCAGGATGATGTTGTAGCTCATGATCGGAGCAAGCAGAAAATAGAACATAACAAAAACCCTTTCCGTATGATGCGCCATTATAGCACATTGCAGACGAAAAGGGAATATTCCGATGAAAATCGCATCAGTTCCTGGTAATCTTCATCCCATCGCCGCCGAGCTTCTTGGCTTCGACAAGGGCGAGGCGGGCGGCATCGCCCGAATAGAGCAGTTCCATCCGCTTGGGCGCAAGACGATTTTGTTCAAGTGCGCGAAACAGCACTGCAAGCTGAGAAGCGGGATAGCACAGCGTCAGCGTTCCGCCGTTGTTCAAAAGCAGAAACGCCGCATGACACCAGTCGGACAGAAGTCCCTCGTCCGCATGGCGCGAAAGCGCGCGCGCCCCCTTGTCCCCGGATGTAAAGTACGGCGGGTTCATCAGGGCGCGGTCAAAGCTTCCGTGGCCGAATTGAGCAGGAGCATCGGTCACGGAAAGAAGCTGAAACGAGATCGCCTGCCCGTTGCGCGCCGCGCTTTCTTCGGCAAGCGCAAGGGCTGCCCGGTCGATGTCGATCCCCGTAAATTGTCCGCCGTAGAGCGCTTCGGCATAGACGGCAAGGACCCCGTTTCCGGTGCCGCAGTCGATCACGCGATCCTGCGGCTTGTTCTTGGAAAACTCCGCAAGGCGGAGGGCGTCTTCGTGGATCGGATACGGTTCGGTTCGGTAGAGACCGACAGCGTCGGTCAGCGTTTCCCAGTATTTCATGCGGCAGGCGTTGCCTCCGGCGCGTCGGATGCGATCGCTTTGGCGGCGCCGTTCAGGTCGTGTGCGATCGAAACACCCGTGTAATAATGCTTCAAAATCTGATCGTATGTGTAGCCATGCTGCGCAAAGCCGTTTGCGCCGTTCTGGCTCAGTCCCACGCCGTGGCCGTAGCCCTTGACGTGGAATACAAATCCGTTGTCGGTGACGTCCATCGTGTACATGGCGCTTTGCAGGTCGAACACAGTACGAAGCTTCTTGCCGACGATTTCGACGTCGCCGAGACGAACGGTCTTGACGCGTCCGCTCGGGAAAACTTCCTTGAGCTCAATCGCGGTTCGCACATTCTCCGTCGTCACGTGCGCGTCGGGATAGGCGGCGTTGATCTTTTCCATCGCTTCGGCAAAGCCGACCTCGACGGTCTGCGTGCGCATCGGCTCCTCATAGGGACTGTCCACACCGCGCAGGTAGGGCAGAGCATTGGCGTAGACGTTTTCGGAGTTCTCGGTGACCCCGCCCGAGCAGGCATGGAACATGGCGTCGACGATCTCGCCGTCATAGACGAGCACCTCGCCGGCGGTGGACATCACGGCATCGGCAATCCGGTTGTAGTTCATGCCGGCGGCATCGCCCCAGCGTTCCGACATACGCGCATCGCTGATATAGGCCTGACAGCACTTGCTGTTCGTACAGCAGGCGGCCTCGGGATAGGTTGCGCAGCCGCCGCGCAGGATTTTGCGCAGGGCATAGGTACGGGCGGCAACGGCCTGCGCCTTCAAAGCTTCGGTTTCATAGGCGACGGGCATTTCCGCACCGACGACGCCGATGATGTAGGACTCAAAATCCATGACGATCAGCTTGTCCTCGCGGTGATCGTACACCGGGATCTTCTGCGTCTCGACAAAGTTGTAGTATGCATACAGGTCGATTCGTGTCGGCGCAGGGGTCGGCGTGTCGGTCGGAGTCGGCGTTGGGCGGCTCTCGGCCATCCACATCACGGCGCAGGTACGTACCATCAGCAGCAGGACGATGAGCAGCACGAACAGTACCGCGGCAAGCGGCAGCAGCAATTTCCAGTTGGCCGAATAGCGTTTCCGTTTTTTCATGGTTTTATTATATGCGATAGAAGGTTCAAATTCCAGTAAAGGAATTATGAAGATTCAAAACCCCTCCCGCAAGGGGAGGGGACAAAAAATCAGGCATGGTTCTTTCGCTTCTGAACACCGAAAGAAACCGCAAGGCCGATCATGACGATCAGCAGCACCAGCAGCGCGGCAAGGAAGATATCCGCGCTTGGGAGAAACGAAACGGTGCCGTCGCTGTTCGGAACGGTCGGCGCATCGCGCAGCACCCATGCGCCGATCTGCGGCCCGATGATGCCGGGGATCAGAACCTGGGAAAGGATGCGAAGCCCCTGAAAGCGTCCTGCCATATGCGCGGGCGTAAAATTGCGAAGCTGCGTCCCGAACACCGCCATGCCGGATAGATACCCGGACATCATCAGCAGCGAGCCGATAAACACCGGAATTCGCATTCCGAGTCCTTCGGCGGGGATGATTGCAGGGACGAGGTAGAGCAGAATGAAACCAAGCAGCAGCATCGACAGCGCGGGCAGCACAATGCAGCGGAACCCGTACCGATCGGTCAGACGCCCGAAGAAGAACGTCACGACCGCGGCAAGGATGATCGCGGGGGCCATGATCAGCACATAGTCCGCCATGCCGAGCGTCTTTTCATAGTAGATGATCAGATACGGCATATAGACCTGAATTGCGGTGGAAAACACCATGTAGGCAAGCATCGACAGGTACAGCTGCCGGTTCGCCTTCACAATATCCGGCCGGAATCCATACAGGATCGTTGCGAAATAACCAAGCTGATCGGGATTTTTAACGGGTGCTTCCTCGGCGATCCAAAAGCCGAGTACGCCGATCAGCAGCACAATGCCGCCGATGATGCAATAGATGACGGTCCAGCTTTCGGCAAGGTCGAGATTGAATCCCATGAACCCGCCGAATACGACGAGAATTGAGATCAGGGGCATCATCGAGTTGATGCCCTCGGCGGCGCCGCGATTGGACGCATCGGTCGAATCCGTCAGCCACGCGTTGAATGCGGCGTCGTTGGCCGAGGAGCCGAAGAAGGTCATCACACAGTCCATGAGAATCACGAGCGTTATGCCGACTGATGCAGCGCTGACGGCGGACCCGAACAGGGCCGAGATCACATCGAGCCGGATCAGCGCAAAGCTCAGAATCGATACGCCCCATGCGATGTAGCCGAGGCACATCAGAATCTTGCGCTTGCCGAGCTTGTCCGATAACGCCCCCATCAGCACGGTCGTGACGGTCGCCGCGATTGCGCTTGCGGTGACCATCAGCGCGATGTCCGACGCCGATGCATGGAACATCTTGTAGATAAAGACGTTGAAATACATGTTCTCGACGACCCATGCGATCTGCCCGGTCAGCGAGAAGATGATCAGCGTCAGCCAGAATTTCCCATTCTTTTTCATATGCCTCACCTCGAGATTTATTGTAGCACGGATCGGATCAAAATGCACCCGTTTTCGGAAGAAAAAGGAGAAAGGAGGGGAAAGAACGCGCAAACTTCGGATTGTCCGTTGAAAACCGGATCGGGGCATGGTATAATAACGCCATGATCGTACGTTTTTCGCCCGATGCGGCACGGCGGGAGATGACTCCCGTAGACAACCTGTTTTTCACCGTTTACATGCCCGAAGCCGACGGCATGTTTGTCAAGGTGTACCTGTATGGCCTGATGCAATGCTATCACAGCGCGCTGTCCGACGATTCGATCGCCGAGATGCTCGGGATCACCGAGGCCGAGGTGCGCTGCGCATTTGTATACTGGCAGGCCAAGGGACTTGTACGCATTGCGTCCGAAGATCCGCTGACCGTTGAATATCTGCTCACCGAGCAGCCGGCCTTGACAGGTGCAACGGCGGTCAAATACCGTCCGTTCGTCAACGCGCTGAATAAGCTCCTGTCCCCGCGGCAGCTCGACCTTCGCGAGATGAAAGCGATGTACGACTGTATCGAGCTGTACAGCCTCGACGAAGCGACGGTTCTCGAACTGGTTGCCTACTGTATCGAGCAGAAGGGAAAGCGTGTTTCTACCAATTATATATTGGCGGCGGCGCAGACGTGGAATGAAGCCGGAATCGTCACGCCCGAGCAGGCCAAGGACTATCTTGAATCGTACCGTGCCAAGAAGCATGGCGCGAGCGAAGTGCTGATGCGGTGGAACAAGCGACGCAAGCCGACGCAGGACGAAATGGATCTGTACGACAAGTGGACCAAGGAGTGGGGCTTCGACGAGGAGGCGATCCTTGCCGTGTGCCCGCAGCTGGTCGAAGTCGGTACGCCGACGTTTGCAATCTTAAATGATCGGCTTGAGCGCATGAAGGATCAGAACTGCACCAGCGCGCGGGATATCCTCGAACAATCGGACCGCGAGCTCGACGACCGCGAGTTTACAAAGCTTGTGTTTGCCCGGCTCGGCAAGGTCGAGGTTCCGAGCCGGACCGACATTGCTCAGATCGCAATGTTCCGTAACGAAAAAGAGATCTCGCGGGACGCGATCCTGCTTGCCGCCGACGAGTGCCAGAGCGCCGAACGCCCGTTCGGCATGCTGAAAAAGATCCTGATCGATTGGTCGGCGAAGGGAGTCCGCACCAAGGACGAGGCGGAACAGGCGCTGAGCGAGCGGAGCCGCACCGTGACGCCGCAGAAGAAACGGAAGAAACAGAAGAATTACGGCTCGGAAAACTATGAGCAGCGGGTCGTGCGGATGGATGAACTCGAAAACATCATTGTCGATTTGAATGAGGACCTATGAAAACGAGCTTGCAGCGTTATTTCAGTGCTGTGCGGGAGCGGAACCGGATCCTTTCCGAACAGCGGCAAACCGAGTGTGAAGCAAAGAATCCGCGTTTACGCGCCCTGCGGGAGGAACGCGGACAGATTGTACTTGCGCTTGCGTCGGGAAAGATGACCAATGCGCAGGCGCAATCCCGGATCGCTGCGATCTCGGCGGAGCGTAAAAATATTTTGATCGGCATGGGCTATCCGGCCTCCTATCTCGATCCGATCTATTCCTGCCCGAAGTGCAAGGACACCGGCGAGGTCGGCGAAGGACGGAAGACGCTGTGCGCCTGCGCGCTCAAGCAGATGCAGCAGGAGCTGGCGGACGGCGCGCGGATCAATATGCGCGAAACGTTCGAAGCGTTCCGAACCGATCTGTATCCGGCGGAGGAGCAGCGTAAACGCGCGCTCCAATATAAAAAGTATTTTGAGCAGTATGTTGCGCAGCTGCCGCGGCCCGAAAAGAGCAATCTGCTTCTGGTCGGCGACGCGGGAACGGGAAAGTCGTTCTTCGGCAACGCGATCGCCTATGCGGCAATCGAGCGCGGGATCGAAACGAGCAAACTGACCGCGTACCGTCTGATTCAGGATGCGCTGGACGGCATTGACGGCAATGGCAGCGCCCTTCAGCACGATATGAATGTACCGCTTCTGATTCTGGACGACCTCGGTACGGAGCCGATGATCCCGAATGTCACACTCGAAACGCTGTATCGTGTCATCAACGAGCGCATCGCCATGCGACTGCCGACGATCGTAATCACGAACCTTGCCAGTGAAGCGTTGTCCGAACGATATGGTGAGCGCATTACGTCGCGGCTCGTCGACCGGCAGATTACGGGCATTGCGGTGTTCCGGGGCGACAACCTGCGGGTGAGGCAAAGCTGATGCTGTACTTGTGCGCCACGCCGATCGGCAATCTCGGCGACATTACCCTGCGTACGCTTGAAACGCTCAAGGCCTGTGATGCGGTCTATTGTGAGGATACGCGCCGCACGGCGCAGCTTCTGAACCACTTTTCCATCGAAAAGCCGCTGGTCAGCTGTCATACGCACAATGAAAAAATGCGAAGCGTTGAGGTCGTTGCCGCGCTGAAAGCCGGCAAGGAGCTCGTCTACGTTTCCGATGCGGGCATGCCCGGCGTTTCCGACCCGGGTGCTGTGCTCGTGCAGGCTTGCATCGAAAACGATCTTCCGTTTACGGTTCTGCCCGGCGCGTCCGCGGTGCTGACCGCGGCGGTGCTGTCCGGGCTCTCGTCGCAGCCGTTCAGCTTTTTCGGATTTTTACCGCGCGAAACAAAGCCGCGCCGCCAAATGCTCGACGCGATCGCGTCCACCGCGCACCTTTGCATTCTATACGAAAGCCCGCACCGTGTGCAGGACACGCTGAAGGATCTTCTCGACCGGCTCGGCGACTGCGAGGCGGCGGTGCTGCGCGAGCTGACCAAGAAGTTTGAGTCCGTCTATCGCGGCAGGCTGACGACGCTGATCGAAACGTTTGCCGAGGAGCCGAAGGGAGAGTGCGTGATCTGCGTACTGCCCGAGCTGCAGCAGGCGGGCGAGGCGGTCGATCCGACGTCCGTGATGGACGAGCTTTTGAAAACGCTTTCGGTCAAGGATGCGGCAGCCGTTGCAGCCGAGAAGCTGCATATTCCCAAGAAGCAGGCGTATGCGATGGCGCTGGAGCAAAAGGGAAAAGGAGAATAAAAACGGAAGGTTCTCGACAAGGAGAACCTTCTATTTATTTATATGGTTTCGCCGCACATTCAATAGGCCGATCCGAAGACGAAAAGCCCGGATCATCGGACGAAACGGCCTTATTCAAAGCTTGTGTAAAATTTTCATAAATACTTGACTTTCCCGCATCTTTCCTGTATTATATCATCGTTCGCGCCAAGGGCATGTCATGTCCAAGACGCAAGAGCTCCGAGCGGAGGTTGCCGGCAGCCATTCCGGGTAATTTCGCAGGGGTTCGACACGCGGAGCACCGCGTGGGGCAAAAATAGCGGACACCCCGTGCCGTCCCGATAGCGCAGCCGAAAGGCTGTGCGAAAAAAATAAAAGGGAAACACACGGCTCTGTGTACTGCCCAATCCAATAAAAATTTAGAGAGGAACAAAAACAAGTATGGCAAACCAAAGAATTCGCATCAAACTCAAAGGCTATGAGCACAGTCTCGTCGACCAGAGCGCCGAGAAGATCGTTGACACAGCCAAGAGAACCGGAGCCACCGTTTCCGGCCCCATCCCGCTGCCCACCGAGAAGGAGATCGTCACGATCCTGCGCGCAACGCACAAGTATAAGGATTCCCGTGAGCAGTTCGAGATCCGTACGCACAAGCGTCTGATCGACATCCTCCAGCCCTCCACCAAGACGGTTGAAGCGCTGATGAAACTCGATCTGCCGGCGGGCGTCGATATCGAGATCAAGCTGTAATTTATAACGGAGGTAAGACCAAATGAAGAAAGCCATTTTGGGCAAGAAGATCGGTATGACGCAGTACTTCCGTACTGACGGTACCATGATTCCCGTCACTGTCATCGAAGCCGGTCCCTGCCCCGTCATCCAAAAGAAGACCGTTGCAAACGACGGTTACGAAGCTGTTCAGGTCGGGTTCTGCGAGGTTCGCGAATCCCTCTCGAACAAACCGATCAAAGGTCACTGCGCCAAGGCCGGCGTCAAGACCATGCGCTACTTCAAAGAGTTCAAGCTCGATGACGCCGCTTCCTACGAAGTCGGCCAGCTCATCAAGGCGGACGTCTTTGCCGAGGGCGACAAGGTGGACGTTACCGGTAAGAGCAAGGGCAAGGGCTTTGAAGGCAACATCAAGCGTTGGAATCAGGCGCGCGGTCGCAAGACCCACGGTTCTCACTCCTATCGCGTTGCCGGTTCCATGGGCGCCTGCACCTACCCCGGCGAAGTATTCAAGACCAAGCGCCTCCCGGGCCACATGGGCAGTGAGACCGTCACCGTTCAGAACCTGGAAGTCGTCAAGACCGATGCCGAGCGCAATCTGATCCTCGTCAAGGGCGCGATCCCCGGTGCAAAGGGAACGCTGGTTGCTCTCAAGAGCACCGTAAAGTAAGGAGGAGAAACCATGCCGAACGTAGCATTGTATGATATCAAGGGCAACACCGTCGGTGAGATCGCCCTTTCCGAGAATGTTTTCGGTCAGCCTGTGAACGAGAGCGTCCTGCATGACGTCGTGGTTGCACATCTTGCAAACTGCCGTCAGGGCACGCAGAGCGCACTCACCCGCGCGGAAGTTTCCGGCGGCGGCAAAAAGCCGTGGCGCCAGAAGGGCACCGGTCGTGCCCGTCAGGGTTCCACCCGTTCTCCGCAGTGGAGACACGGCGGCATCGTCTTTGCGCCGAAGCCCCGCGACTACACGATGCGCCTGAACAAAAAGGTCAAGCGCCTCGCGATGAAGTCCGCGCTGTCCTCCAAGGTCAACGAGAACGAACTGCTCGTGTTCGATGCGCTGAATCTCGAAGCGCCGAAGACGAAGGAAATGGTTAAGGTCCTCAAGGCGACCAACGTTGAAAAGGCGCTGATCGTTCTGGCGGACAAGGACGAGACCGTGGAGCGTGCAGCTTCCAACATCCCGGGCGTCAAGACGACGCTGGTCGGAACGCTGAGCGTCTACGAGATCTTGAAGTATGAGAAGCTGATCCTCACGAAGGCATCGGCGGAAAAGATCGAGGAGGTTTACGCCTGATGAAGAACGCATACGACGTTGTGAAAGCTCCGATCCTGACAGAAAAGAGCTATGATTACATCGCGCATCGCACTTACACGTTTGAAGTTGCGAAGACCGCGAACAAGATCGAGATCGCCAAGGCGGTTGAGGAGATCTTCCCGGGCGTAAAGGTCGAGAGCGTTCATACCGTGAACAAGCTCGGCAAGCTCAAGCGCCAGGGCCGCACGCAGGGCAGAACCGCTTCCAAGAAGAAAGCGTATGTCAAGCTGACTGCTGATTCCAAGGGCATTGAGCTCTTCGACGGCATCGCACAGTAAGGAGGCAGCACATGGGAATTCGTAAACTGACGCCCGCAACGCCGGGTACCAGACATATGAGTGTCTCCACCTATGAGGAGATCACCAAAAAGACCCCCGAAAAGGCCCTGATTACGGACCTCAAGAGCAAAGCGGGTCGTAACTTCACCGGTAAGATCACCGTCCGTCACCAGGGCGGCGGCGCAAAGCGCAAGTACCGCGTGATCGACTTCAAGCGCAACAAGGACGGCATCCCCGCGACG
>JAUMVL010000065.1:0-3704 GCA_030530185.1 Clostridia bacterium
CTATGTATAAAATCATCATTCTTGCGCTTGTCGCGATGCTGTGCCTGTGCGCTTGCACGGCGAAGACCCCCGCAGCGATTGTGGCGGAAGCTGCAACGGAAGGAGCTCAAGAGAGCACAATCATCAAGACGTCGGTCGGCGGCTGGAAGATCTACAGCGACGATACGACGGCCCCGTTACCCAAGCAGGCAAAGGATGCATTTGACCGTGCAATGGAAGGTCTGGTCGGCGTCAAGTACACCCCGATCGCTCTGATCGGAACGCAGGTGGTCGCCGGAACGAACTATGCGATCCTGTGCCGTGCGGTGCCGGTGGTAGCAAATCCCGAGACAAGGCTTGCCGTAGTGATCGTGTATGAGAGCACGGAAGGAAAAGCCGAGATCAAGAATATTGCGGACTTCAACCTCCCCGAGGCGATGGAAGCAAAGGACAATACTGAGACGGCAGCCGTTCTGGGCGGCTGGACAATCCCTGAGGACTATTCCGTCATCAATCTGCCCGCAGAAGCGGCAACAGCGTTCACAAAAGCCATGGAAGGCTTCACAGGCAGCAACCTCGAACCGCTTGCGTACCTTGGTTCGCAGCTGGTATCGGGCACCAATTACGCGATCCTGTGCAGAGCGACGACAGAGTCGACCGCGAAAATCGTTGTCGCAACCGTGTACGCCGACCTGAACGGCGGCGCGACTGTGACCGGCATTTTTGAGGTTCGGGCAGCGGATTACAACGCGTAATCCGATCGATCGGCAAACGCCTGTGCGGATCGGGCAGAAAAGCGAAACGTTGCAAAATGTTTGCAAACGATTCGAGCGGATGTGATTGTTCTGTGACGAATTGAGTGCTATGATATTATCATAAACCAAAGAAAAGGAGAAACAGCCATGGAAAATAACAAGATGAAAGAAGGCATTCGGGAAATGACGCTGGACGAGCTCGACGAAGTTGCGGGCGGGAGACGCGGCGACAAGCTCCACACCCTGAAGAACTATGTTGCAGGGACCGTGAGAGTTCCGGAAGGAAAGCATCTGGTCATGCAGAGAACTCCGCGCGGTACGTTCATGAGCATCAAGTATGCCGACGGAGATCACATCCTGGTGTATCCGGAGCTGCTGAGCAATTACGACCTCGCATACGATTGGAAAACGGACATCTACGGATTCGTCGATTCCAAGTATGTAGAGCTTGTGTAATCGCTAAAAAATAAGGGACAGGGCGGAAGGCCTTGTCCTTTTTCAGTTGGAAAAAAAGAACTCAGCTGCTTTCTCTTTCCACAGAAAATGGAACGGAAACGGTCTTAAATCTTCTGCAACGCGAAATCATCATTGACGAAACTGCGGCTTTGGAGTATCATAATCGTAGAATTTTATCGGAAGAGGGAGAATATAATGGAAAAACAGCGTCTATCGGAGCGCTTTTCGGAAACTTTCGGCACAAGAGCCGAATTCTACGCCGCCGCACCCGGCCGTACCGAACTCGGCGGAAACCATACCGATCATCAGCATGGTCGCGTACTGGCTGCGGCAGTGAACCTTGTGACGGAGGCCGCAGTCGCCAAGAACGATCGGCGGGAGATCTGCGTCCAGTCCGAGGGCTATCCGATGGTGAAGATCAGTCTGGACGATTTGCTTCCGAAGGCAGAGGAGCAGGGCACGACCGCTGCGTTGATCCGCGGCGTTGCGGCACGTTTCGTTCAGATGGGGTATTCGATCGGCGGATTTGATGCGGTTGCGGCTTCTACCGTGCTTCCCGGCAGCGGCCTTTCCAGCTCGGCGGCGTTCGAGGTGCTGATCGGTACGATTCTGAATTTCCTGTATGCCGAAGGATCCGTGTCGGCTGTCGAGATTGCGAAGATTGCGCAGTATGCCGAAAACATGTATTTCGGCAAGCCGTGCGGCCTGATGGACCAGATGGCCTCATCCGTCGGCAATGTCATCGGCATCGACTTTGCCGATCCGGAGAATCCCGTCATCGAGCGGATCAACTTTGACTTTGCAGCCAGCGGCTATGCGCTCTGCATCATCGACTCGGGCGCGGACCATGCCGACCTGACCGACGAATATGCGGCGATCCCGCGCGACATGAAGGCCGTTGCGGGACTGTTTGGCAAGGAGTTTTTGCGGGACGTGCAGGAGAGCGAGTTCCTGGCGATGATCAACGTCGTCCGCGATGTCTGCGGAGACCGCGCCGTGCTGCGTGCCATGCATTTCTTTGCCGAGAACAAACGCGTGGAACGCCAGATCGCGGCGTTGCAGCGCGGCGACCTGAAAGCATACCTTGCGGAGGTGACCGCTTCCGGCCGCTCGTCGTGGAATCTGCTGCAAAACGTCGTTCCGAACGGCGAGACGCGTCATCAGAACATGGCGATAGCATTGGCCGTTGCGGAGAAGCTTTTGGACGGCGAGGGCGCATATCGCGTCCACGGCGGCGGGTTTGCCGGAACCATTCAGGCGTTTGTGCCGGAGACCAGGCTTGAAGCCTTCCGAGAAGGGATCGAACGTGTGCTCGGGGAAGGCAGCTGCCATGTGCTGAACGTGCGCCCCGACGGCGGAGTCTTGTCCAATTTGTAACATTAACGTGACAATTCGCCGAAACGGTTGCATGGAATGTAAAGTTTTGGTATAATCTTGTCAGAAGCAGAAAGGAGCATCTATGAATCTTCTGTTTTTTCTGACACCGAAGTGTGATGTCTGCGTACTCGATAAGGATTGCACGTTGCGTCAGGCGATCGAGCGTCTGCGAGCCTCGGGCCGTTCGGCTGTGCCGGTTATCGACGAGCAGGGGTATTACTGCGGCAGCGTGTCCGAGGGCGATCTCCTTCGCGGCGTGCTGAAGACCGAAAACTCCAAGGAATGGGAAACCATTCCGTTGACCTCGGTTATGCGAACGGATTTCAACCCGCCGGTTACGGTGATGACGGGGCTGGAGGATCTTCTTCGCACCGCCACCAACCAAAACTTTGTGCCGGTCGTCGATGACCGCGGCATGTTTATCGGTATCGTCACCCGAAAAGCGATCATGCGCTATTACATTGACGCCTATTTCGACAAAATCAAAGAAGCATGAGACAAATACAAAAGCCCCCGAACAGGGGGCTTTTGGTATGTACGGGAACGAAGCTATTCCTCCCAAAACCTTCTGATCCGTTCGTCGGCCGAAAAGTCGGACGGCGCATCCGCCGCCGTAGTGTCGAGCGTAACGACGGTGCCGAACAGACGGCGCGGGTTCCTGCTGCACGAGATCGCCTCAAAGTCTTTGAACTCTTCGAGATTTTGCGTCAGGTGCGCCGGGTGTCGCGTTCCGGAGGCGACGCGATCCAGAAACCGTCGGTGCAGCGTGTGCAGATCACCGGTGAGAAAAAGCGTCAAAACATCGTATCCGGCGGCCGCCGCTGCGGCCTCGAGCCGGTCGAGCTCGTTTTGCCGGAAATTGCTTTCCAGAATCAGCGGCTGTCCGGCTGCCGCAGCGCATTCAAAAATGTGATACAGAAGATCGAAAGTCAGAAAGCTGAGCTTCAGATTCTCTTCGCGGTTCGCAAAGCCGACGCCGTCGCACAGCAGCTCCTTAAAGCGATCCTTCGTAAACGTCGGCACATGATAGCGGGCACAGATTTGATGGGCAAGCGTGGATTTGCCCGCGGCAAGTTCACCGACGATCAGCATCAGTTTGGGCATGAGTTCCTCCGTTCCGGGTCAAGACAGACTGCG
>JAUMVL010000065.1:3714-9251 GCA_030530185.1 Clostridia bacterium
CAGTTTATCGTTTAATTTTTGGTATACGGGACGCATCCACGGTTCGCTGCAGGCAGCTACGGCATCGTCCAAGGAAAACCAGCCTGCCGCGCGGTTCTCGTCGGCCTTGTGATGCAGCGGCTCCGATTCGTCCGCTTCGAGCAGGTATGTTGCGTTCAGATGCAGATGAGCGGGAACATACCGGCCGCGTCGACGGTGCGGATTGACGGTCAGCGTCTCAATCGAAAACAGTTCGCTGCCGAGGGGACGGACGGAAAGGAGACCGGTTTCTTCTTTGGCTTCCCGCACGGCTACCTGCATCAGATCACGCTCGCCGTCGGCATGCCCGCCGGTCCAGGCCCACGAATCGTAAATGTTGTGATAGATCATCAGCACACGATCCTGCGCGGCATTGGCGATCCATGCCGACGCGGTCATATGCAGCACAAGATTCGAGCGCTCGTAGATGTCCGGATAGCGCATCAGCGCATCGAGAATCACCGCTTGATCGGCAGCCTCCTGTTCATTGTATGGCACATAGGCCGAAAGTTGCTCTGCAAAATCCATTCTTTTTCACTCCGATTTGATACAAATAGTATATCATACCGCATCTTTGTGCGCAAGGTTCCGACAGCGACAGGCCGAAAAAAGTTGCAATCGGGCGCATGCCATGGAATTTTCACGGTGCGTTTGCTTTTCAGACTTCCCTTTTTCGATGCGGTGTGCTATACTGATGCATAACAGGAAAGGGGAGATTGGGAATGTACAAACGAGTTTTGCTGAAGATCAGCGGTGAGGCTTTGTCGAGTGCGGAGCGCCCCGTTTGCTTTGAAAAAATCGAACAGACCGCGGCGGATGTGAAGAAGCTGCACGATGCGGGCATGCAGGTCGGTATCGTCACGGGCGGCGGCAATATCATGCGCGGGCGCGACACCGTGGCACAGGACCGCAGCCGCATGGACAATATGGGCATGCTGGCGACGGCGATCAATGCGCTGGCATTGCAGGATTGCCTGATCCGGCTCGGCGTACCGACGGTTGTAATGAGCGCAGTTGCGATGCACCGCTTCTGCGAGGAGTTTACGGCGCGCGGCGCGGTTGAGGCGCTCGAAGCGGGCAAGGTCGTCTTGTTTGCGGCAGGCTCGGGTTGCCCGTACTTCTCAACGGACACGGCGTCGGCATTGCGCGCGCTCGAGATCAAAGCCGATGCGCTGCTGCTGGCAAAGAACGTCGATGCGGTCTACTCGGCCGATCCGAAAAAGGATCCGCAGGCGAAAAAGTACGACCATCTGACCTATGAAAAAGTTCTGAATGACAATCTGCAGGCGACCGATTTGACGGCGATCACGCTGTGCCGCGAGCAGAATCTGCCGATTCTCGTCTTTGCATTGAAGGAAATTGAGCGCGTTGCGCGCGGTGAAGCGGTCGGTACGCGGATCGATGCAAATCATGCTTGAACCCGACACGTCCGATATCGTACAATAAAAAGAGATTACACAGGAGGAACCCCGTATGCCGAAGGAATTGCTGGATGAAACCAAAGAAAGAATGAATAAAACCATCAACGTGCTCAAGTCGGAGCTTTCGAGCCTCCGTGCGGGCCGGGCCAACGCGCAGGTGCTGGATCGCATTCTGGTCGATTATTACGGCTCGATGACGCCTATCACACAGCTCGGCAACATTTCCGTACCGGAGCCGCGCATGCTGATCATCTCGCTGTGGGATACGAAAATGATCGGCGCCGTCGAAAAGGCAATTCAGAAGTCCGATCTTGGCATCAACCCTGCCAATGACGGCAAGGTCATCCGCCTTGTGTTCCCGGAGCTGACCGAGGAGCGCAGAAAGGATCTCGTCAAGACCGTCAAGAAAAAGGGCGAGGAAAGCAAGGTTGCGATCCGTTCGATTCGCCGCGATGTGATGGAAACCATCAAGAAACAGAAAAAAGACGGCGACATCACCGAAGACGATCAGAAACAGCTCGAAACAAAGCTGCAAAAGCAGACCGACGATTTCATCAAGGAGATCGACGCGATTCTCGCAGCGAAGGAAAAGGAGATTCTGTCGGTTTGACGAACAGCCTTGGCCTGCCGCTCGATCTCGTACAAAAACGGTTGACAGCCGAAGGACAGACGGTTTCAACCGTCGAGGTTTCCAGCCGCAAGGGATCGAGAGGAAACGACGCGCGCGTCATCAAAATCGAACGGAAGGAGCGCGGCACGGTGGTTTACTGGTCGCGCTTCCAAACCACAACGGAGTAGTACGGGAAGGTGCAAGGCGACTGCTTTGCACCCTCTTGGTGTATCGGAACGATTCTTTTGTTCCAAAACAAACATAGATCAAACCGCATGGGAAGGACGGGTTTTGCCATGAAATATTCCGATACCGACCTTTTGGGCTTCGGCTTAAAGCGCGAAGCCGTCCCGCGCCATGTTGCCATCATCATGGACGGCAACGGACGCTGGGCAAAGGCGCGCGGGCAGATGCGAAGCGCGGGGCACAGGGCCGGCGTGAACGCGCTGCGCGACATCATCCGGTTCTCGTCCGACGCGGGGATCGAAGCGCTGACGGTCTATGCGTTTTCGACGGAGAACAGGAAGCGCCCGCCCGAGGAGATCGGCGTGCTGTGCGCGCTTTTGATCGAGTATTTCAAAAAGGAGATCGATGAGCTCGACGAAAACCGCGTTTGCATCCGAAGCATCGGCGAGTTATCGTGGTTCCCTGAGAACGTACAGGCAGCGGTGCGAAGCGCGGAACAGCGTACCGCGCGCAACGAGGGGTTAAAGCTCAATATCGCATTGAATTACGGTTCGCAGGCCGAGATCATCCGCGCGATGCAGCTTGCAGCAAAGATGGCTGTGGCCGAGAATCGTGAGCCGACGCAGGCGGACTTTGAGGCGAACCTGTATACGGCGGGACTGCCGCCGGTCGATTTGCTGATTCGCACCTCGGGCGAGGAACGCATCTCGAACTTTCTGCTTTATCAGCTGGCATATGCCGAGTTGTATTTTACGGACACGTATTGGCCGGATTTTTCCAAAGAAGAATATATTCGCGCGTTGCAGGCATTCATGCATCGTTCCCGCCGATTTGGCGGATTAACCGCGAAATAACGCGCATACCATAAGGTGTAGAAACATGAAACAAACAGTTTTGGTCCTCGGCAGCACGGGTTCGATCGGAAGGCAGACGCTCGAAGTGCTGCAAAAAAACAGCGATCGGTTCACGCTGCTCGGCATCTCGGCCGATCACGATTCAGAGCTGCTTCGCAGGCAGGCCGCTTTGTGGCAGCCGAAAATCGTTGCATGCCGCGAGACAGGCGAGCGCGCCGCATATCCCGCAGGCACCGAGCTTTGGACCGGAGAAGATGCATCGGCAAAACTTGCCGCAGTGCCGTGCGACATCGTGGTGCTCGCGATCTCGGGCTTTGCGGCCCTGAAACCGCTGCTTGCCGCGATTCCGAACGGAAAGCGCATTGCAATTGCAAACAAGGAGAGCCTCGTTTGCGGCGGAGAGCTGGTCCAATCGGCCCTGCTGCAATATGGCGCGACGCTTCTCCCGATCGACAGCGAACAAAGCGCATTGTTCCAATGCCTGCAAAACGGACGAAGGACAGAGGTTCGGAGACTGATCCTGACCGCATCGGGCGGCCCGTTCTTCCGAAAAACGCGCGAGGAATTGGAACGGGTGACGCTTGACGAGGTATTAAAGCATCCGACGTGGAACATGGGCCGCAAGATCACGCTGGACTCGGCAACGCTGTTCAACAAGGGTTTGGAGGTCATCGAGGCCGCACGGCTGTTCGACTTTACGGCCGACCAAATCGGCGTGCTGATCCATCCGCAGTCGATCGTCCACTCAATGGTCGAATACTGCGACAGCTCGATCATTGCGAATCTCGCCGTGCCGGATATGCGCCTGCCGATTCAGTATGCGCTGACATACCCTGCCCGCGTACCGTCCTTGACAACGCCGCTCGATCTTGCAGCGTCGCATGATCTGGAGTTTTATCCGGCCGATCCGAAACGATTCGTCGCGTTGCAGCTTGCCTTCGATGCGCTGCGCGCCGAGGGCGGCTGCCCGATCGTGTTCAACGGCGCGAACGAGCAGGCGGCAGAGCTGTACTTTCAAGGAGCGATCCGGTTTGTTGAGATTGAACGCTGCGTTGCTGCGGCGCTGGAGGCCTATACGCCGCATCCGATCACGGAGATTGAAGCGATTTGGGAAACGGATGCGTGGGCTCGCCGATATGTTTCGGCGTATGTGGAAAAGATGAGAGGGAATAGGTCAAAATGAGTTCTATCCTGTATGCCATTCTGGCGATTTTGATTTTATCCGTGCTGATCGTACTGCACGAGCTCGGCCATTACCTGATGGGCAAATGGCTCGGCTTTGGCATCAAAGAGTTCGCGATCGGCATGGGGCCGGTACTGTTCCGGAAAAAGGGCAAAGAGACGGATTTCGTGATTCGCGCGTTTCTGATCGGCGGCGCATGCCAGTTCGAAGGTGAGGACGAGGGCGTTTCGTCGGCAAAGAGTTTTAATGCGCAGGCGGTCTGGAAACGGTTTTTGGTCGTTGTGGCAGGCCCTTTGATGAACGTACTGACCGCGCTTGTGCTCGCGTTCTGCATCCTGCTTGGGTTTGGCACGAGTGAGGTAATCGGAAACGAGCGCATCGTTGCGGTGACCGAAGTCGAGGCGGGCAGTGCGGCGGAACATGCCGGCCTTGTTGCGGGCGATATTCTGACTGCGGTCAACGGTACGACCTTTACCGATTACGACGGCTTCAAAACTGCATTCGATGCCGTGCGCGAAAACGAAGTGGACCTTGTCGTCCTGCGCGGTGCGACACTTTCCGAACAGCAGAGTGAGGTCGGGGACGTGACCTATCATGAGGTCGTGGCAGAAGGCGGCGAATCCGTAACGCTGCATGCCTCCGATATCCGCGACAAGCGCACCGGCAACAATCGGCTCGGTGTCAGCCTGTCGATTGCGTACCAAAAGGTTTCGTTTACCAAGTACAATGGATTCACGGCGGCGGTCGGCGCGTTCCCGTATTGCTGGGATCTGATTCGTCAGGTCTACGGCGCGCTGTTCGATCTGTTCACGGGCAAGGCCTGCATCAATCAGATGTCCGGCGTGATCGGAACGGTATCGGTCATGTCCGAAAGCATGGAAGCCGCAAGCGCGTTCGGCATTTCGGATGTGATCTATGTGATTTTGGTGCTCGGGGCGTTGATTTCGGTCAACTTTGCGGTCGTGAATCTGCTGCCGTTCCCGGCGCTCGACGGCGGGCGGCTCGTGTTCATCGTCCTTGAGATGCTGCGCGGCAAGCCGATGGACCCCGAGAAGGAGGGCATGGTGCACTTTGTCGGCATGATGCTGCTGCTGGCACTGGTCGTGGTTTTGATGGTCAGCGATCTGATGAATTGTTTCCGAGGTTGATATGACAAAACAGGTTACGGTTGGAGCACGCCTTATCGGCGGAGGAGCACCGGTCTCGGTGCAGTCGATGTGCAACACGGACACGCGTGACGTTGCAGCGACAGTAGAGCAGATTCA
>JAUMVL010000337.1 GCA_030530185.1 Clostridia bacterium
ACCGCGGTGAGCTGGTACCGGATTCGGTCATCATCGATATGGTGGAGCAGCGCATTCAGGCAGAGGACTGCAAGAACGGATTCTTGCTGGACGGGTTTCCGAGAACGACTGCTCAGGCGGATGCGCTTGCAAAGCTCGTCGACATCGACTATGTCGTCGATATCGAGGTTCCGTTTGAGCGACTGGTCGCTCGCATCTCGGGCAGAAGAATGTGCCCGGCTTGCGGAGCGGCGCATCATGTGTCCACGCACAAGAGTGACACCTGTGCAAAGTGCGGCGCCACGCTGTATCAGCGTGACGACGACCGCGAAGAAACCGTACAGAACCGGCTGGTTGTGTACGAAGCCAAGACGGCGCCGTTGATTGCGTATTATGAGGAACGCGGCAAGCTGTTCCGGGTAGACGGGGATCGGGCGATCGACGCGGTCACCGAAAGCATTGTGAAGGGACTTTCCAAATGATTAACATCAAGTCGGCGCAGGACATTGAGAAAATGAAAGCGGCAGGCAAGGTCGTTGAAGACACGCTGCTGCTGCTGGGACGCAGTGTCCGCGTCGGCATGACGACCGGTGAGCTGAATCAGATCGCCGAGGATTACATCCGCTCGCAGGGCGCCTACCCGACGTGCCTGCATTACAACGGATATCCGAAAGCGATCTGCATCTCGGTCAATGAGGTGGTTGTGCACGGAATCCCGGGTCCGCGGAAACTTGCGGACGGAGACATCGTCTCCTGCGACGTCTGTGCGACGCTGAACGGGTTTGTCGGCGATGCAACGCGAACGTTTCTGGTCGGTAACGTGCCGGAGGAAACGAGAAAGCTTGTCGAAGTCACGAAGGAATGCTTCTTTGAAGGGATCAAGTTCGCGCGGCCCGGATATCGGGTGTCCGATATTTCCAAAGCGATTCAGGCACATGCCGAGTCGCACGGGTACGGCGTCGTGCGGGAGCTGACCGGCCATGGCGTCGGCAGACAACTGCACGAGGATCCCGAGGTTCCGAACTTCTACTCGCCGCGTGCGCGTCAGCGCTTGGAGGCGGGTATGACAATCGCAATCGAGCCGATGATCACGATGGGCAAGCGGGATGTGTGGCAGCTGGACGACGGTTGGACGATCGTCACGCGCGACGGCAAACCTGCTGCGCATTATGAGAACACGATCGCGATTACCGACGGCGCACCGCTTTTGCTGACCTGTTCGGAGGAGCTCGGATGAAAACGGAACTGACGAAGGGCGATGTGGTGATTTCCACCGCCGGTCATGACCGGGGCGGACGGTTCGTGGTGCTGGAAACGATCGATGAGCAGTATGTTCTGATCGCCGACGGCAAGACGCGAACGCTCGAAAAGCCGAAGAAAAAGAAACGGAAGCATTTGAAAGCGGTAACCGCTTTTCACATGGAAATCAGTCCCGGCGCACCGCTTTGGAATGCGGATCTGAAGAAATTCCTCAAGGCGTGCGACCAAAACCTTGCATAAGGAGGAAAACAGGTGTCCAAGCAGGAT
>JAUMVL010000066.1 GCA_030530185.1 Clostridia bacterium
CGGCTTTTTCCATGTGTCTTCCGCTTCCAACGGAGCCGCAAGCTTGTTTCGGATTGCTGTGTCCTTTCCCTGCTTCAGCGCATCGAGAAAAGGATCGTTTTCCTCCGCAGCGGGCGTTATGGGCGTGACGGAAAGCGGCTCTGAACGGTCTATCTTTGCTTCCGGAGAATCCGATTCGGCGCGTTCGGCCTCTTCGGAGGAACGCGCTTCCTCAGCCTCGCGATCACGCTGCTCGGCCTCCTCCATAAGGCGGCGCGCCTCTTCCTCCTCGGCGAGCTCCTCTGGGGTCTTTCTCAGCTCCTCCATCATCTTCTTTTTCTGGCGAAGCGATGCATTTTGCAGCTTGTGCTGAAGTACGAGATCGGGCGCGTCATCGACCGGAACAAATCGGTCCTCCTGTGTGACCTGTCGCACTTCGACGATTTCCATGCCCGCCTGATCGAGCTTCCGTCCCCTGCGATTCAGTACGATGCCGACCAGCAGGACGACGGCGATCTCGACAGCAAAAAAGATGCCTGCGCGCAAGACAAGCGGCGGAAACAGATCGTCCAGCATCCGAATCATCGCATAATCCGACTCAAACACCCAATTTAAGCTGTTATAGGCTTCGACGGTCAGGCCACCCGCAAGGTATTGAATCAGAGACGACGGGAAAATAATGAAATGAAACACGGTCCAGAAGCTGTTGAAATCGCTGATCGCCCACAGGACAGCGGCAATCATAATCCCCGCAAAGATCGAGGCGCCGATGATGATCCCGGTACCCATAGCACGCAGACGCGTATTGGGCCGTCCAAAGAATACGATCAATGCGATGCAGCCGCCCGCCAGCGCGATTCCGATGATCGAAAACGCAACGAGTGAGCGCCAAAGGCCGCGCACTTCCTCCATGTGCACAACCTCCTTGGGATGATAGAACAAATCTTCGACCTGTTCCCCGTTCATACGTACCGAGATGCGGATGTTATCGCGACTGCCCTTCATATAACCGAACAGTTCATCGGTTGCACGCGACAGATCGGGGATCGGGATGCCCATTTCCTGTGACGTTCCGAGCTCGGTATACTGGTCCTCAATGAACTCGCGATCGTCGAGCATGGCGCTGACGCTCCAGAACCCGACCGAGAACAGAATCAAAATTGCTGCCACGGCGGCAACCAGGCGAATCCACCGGGTTTTGATATTCTTTTTGGGTTGAGTTGCTTGCTCCATTATTTTTCCGGTTCCTTTCGATAGAACGCATTTCCGCCGACGAACTCTCTTAAGATCGACGTTGGCGGAATTTCATCTTCGACCGCGGCATCCCGAATATAGTTCAAAAACTTGATGATCCGGTGTACCTCGTCGTAGCAGGGACTGTCCGGCGCGATCTTATCGAGCAGCGGATAGATATGCTTTTTCAGCACGCAAAGTTCATAGACAAGCGCGGTGTTCATGATCGCATCCGCGCCTTCCTGGTACGGGAAGATCCAGCGCCTTTCTCCGCGCTGTACGCTCTCCCACATGCCGAGCGTCCGTTCGATCGATGAGCCGCGCGTCAGATAATCGCGCACCATGCGGCGCAGCAGGCGAACATCCGTCGTCGGAATGCGATTATGGTTATCAAGATTGATCGTAGTCAGCGCCGAAACGTAGAGTTTGAAGATACGTCGCTTATCGATCGCGGGAGTCAGCAATGCCGGGTTTAGCGCGTGCAATCCCTCAATGATCAGTATCGCATCGTCCTTGAGTTGTACGAAGTGTTTGTTGTAAATTCTCGATCCGGTTGCAAAGTCGAAGGACGGGATCTCAACGCGTTCCCCTTTCAGCAATGCTTCGAGATCGCGGTTAAACTGCGGCACATCGATCATATTCAGATGCTCGAAGTCGATCTCTCCGTTCTCGTCCGGCTGCACATACTTCCGGTCGATATAGTAATCGTCCAGCGACAGCAGGATCGGCGACTTTCCGAGTACGCGCAGCTGGGTCGCAAGACGATTCGCGCTGGTTGTTTTGCCCGAGCTCGACGGTCCCGCAATCAGGACAGCCTTTGCGCCGCGCTGGAAAATCATCGTCGCGATCTCGGCAAAGCGACGCTCATGCAACGCTTCGTTGACACGAATCAGTTCCCGAATCCGTCCGCTCTCGACCATCCCGTTGAGATCGGCAACGGTTGTGCAATGCATCAGCTGCCCCCATTCCTCGCTTTCCTCGAACGTCGCGGCAATATGCGGGGAATAGACGTAACGCGTGGCAATGTCCACGTTACGGTTTGACGGACGAAGCAGAAACAGCCCGCCGTTGCGGTATTGAAGATCGAACACCTTGGCATATCCCGTTGACGGACACATTTCCCCGTAGAAATAGTCGGCATAATCCCCATGCCGGTAAACGTCAAAGTAGGTAAAGCTGCGCCAGATCAGAAGACGCACCTTATCCTCCTGCCCGTCGCGTTCGAACAGGTCGATCGCGTTGGCGATCGACAGGCGCTGTCGTTCAAGCGGATAGTCCGCATCGACGATCTCACGGCATTTTTCCCGGAGACGCTCGACGTCCTCCTCGGTCAGCGGATCATCGGCTGTGACTTCGATATCGAGGCCGGCACCGATCGCATGGTTGACGCGCGCTGTGGCGTTTGGAAACAGCGAACGCATGGCTAAAAAGAAGACAAACAGCAGCGTGCGTTCATACACTGCACGGCCGCGCGCCTCATCGTATCGAATCAATTTGACCTTCCCTCCGCCGTTCGCGATGGCGCGGCGCAGTCTTTCGGTCGTCGGAGCGTCGTCGTTGCCGACGCCGCGCAGAGGAACATAGTTTAAGGTAAAGACCTCGCCGGCAATATCTGCCGCAAGCGGACGCGTAGCAAGGGAATCCGTATCCAGACCGAGCCGTCGAACCAAATCCACAAGCCGGTCTCCGGCAGCTGCTTCGATGGCATGTCCGTCGATGGTGATTTGCATGGTCATTCCTCCCTTCGGATGTTTGGATCGATTCCGATAAGAACTCAATTTATTATACCAAAGACTGTCAATTTGGGCAAGGCGGGACTTGACGAGTTCACAAAAAGCTCATATAATAAGTCTGTAAAAGGGAGTAGCTTCGTCGAAAGACGTGGCCGTATGCGTCAACACGAACCATGGGTTCCGCACCGGCCGGATATTGCGAGACTTTTATGCATTCTCATGTGTGCATAGAAGCCTTGTTTTTATATCCGAGCTTCTGCACGACAAGCAAAATGGAGGTAAAAAACATGCTTGTACCGGTTCTTTTGTTTCTGCTTGGGTTTGCCCTTCTGATCAAGGGCGGCGACTGGTTTGTGGACGGGTCCGTGGGAATCGCCCACCGGTTCCATCTTCCGGAGCTTCTGATCGGCGCAACGATCGTGTCGATCGGCACGACGCTGCCGGAGGTCATGGTTTCGAGTCAGGCTGCGATCGAGGGCAATGCGGGCATTTCGTACGGCAATGCGATCGGATCGATCATCTGCAATACGAGTCTGATTGCGGCGTTGACGCTCGCCTTCCGGCCCGGAAAGGTCAACTCGAAATCGTTCATCCTTCCGACCGTATTCTTCTTTGCATCCGCCGTTCTCTATGCGCTCAACGCCTACATTACGGGACAGTTCTATCGCTGGCAGGGCATCCTGTTCCTTGCGATCTTTGTGCTTTACATGGTCTGGTCGACGATCCACATGAAAAAGCATCCGGAGCTTGCCGAGGAGAACGATGACGGTGAAGAGGAGAGCAAGCCCAAGGCGCTATGGCTGGAGATTGTGCTGCTCGTAGTCGGCGCTGCCGCAATTGCCGTCGGCGCAAGGCTGCTCGTCGATAACGGCACGTTGATTGCACAGGCGCTCGGCGTACCGGACAGTGTCATCGGTCTTACAATGGTTGCACTCGGCACGAGCCTGCCGGAACTGATCACCGCGATCACGAGCTTGATCAAGGGCCATGGCGCGCTGTCGCTCGGTAACGTGATCGGCGCGAACCTGTTCAATATCGTCCTGGTTTCCGGTGCCGCAATCACCATTTCTCCCTTTGCGATTCCGGCGGAAAAAACGATCATGGGGCTGAATTCGAGTCTGGTTGTCGATATTCCGGTCATGCTCGGCGTCATGGCGTTGCTGTGCTATCCGCCGCTGTTCAAAGGCAAACTGTACCGCTGGCAAGGTATTCTGCTGCTGTGCATCTATGTTGCGTTTACCGTCTACCAGTTTGCGGTATAATCCCCACCGTTCCACGGCTCCGTCCCATTGAGACGGAGCTTTTTTTGTTTTCTCCGTTTTCTGCAATGTGTACCGGTTATCCTTTCATGCTCCCCATGATCTGCATCAGCTGTAAAATTTTTTCCATATCGGGTTTCTTTTGTCTCGGCTCGGGCGGGGGCGGCGGCGGAAGGCCGAGATTCGGATCGAAAGGCGGCGGTTCCGGCGGGATGGGAACCTCGAGTCTTTTGGACAATTCCGCGATCCATTCGCGCGGCATCAGCTCCCCGAGCGCTTCCAGATACATCCGAAGACCGCACCGACCGCGTTCTTCGCGGATATACTGGCCGAGTGTAATCGCCGCATCGGTCGCTTTCGGATCGGGCGGCATCGGTTGACGATAGGACATAACGCACCTCCTGCCTTATTCTATGCACGCTGCACAGAAAACGTACCGGTCGCATAAACTGTCGCAGGAGGTGACCGTATGCTCGAAGACGAATATGCTTATTATAAGAACCGCTCTCAATCGGAACTGTTGGAGACGCTTGCGCGACTAACCGAACAGCAAAAGCGAAACGGCGAGCTCGACGCAGCTTCGATGGAGGAAACCTACCGCATGCTTTCGCCGATGCTGAGCGATTCGCAGCGGCAGACGCTCCGCGAACTGCTGGATGCGCTGAAGTGAGGCCTGCTCCGATCCGGCTCATCGAAGCCGCGACAACAGAAATCGGGTCTTGAATCCCTGCTTTCGCCCTTCGATTTTGCAGGCAGATCGTCCTCTGCCATCCGGCCGGAGCCATGGTTTTCTCCCCTCGATATTCCCAAAAACCGTGGGAATACCACTTGCATCTTGTCCAATAAGTGGTATAATGAAAACAGCCCCTTTGAGGGCAACGACAAAGGAGAGAAAAAGCATGAAAAAGGTTTTAATGGTTGTTCTTTCGACGATGCTGCTCATCTGTGCAATCGCCTGCACCAAGAACCCGGCTGCAAACACTGCCAATCCGGGTGAGAGCAAGGCGACCGTTGCGGTTGTCGTGGCGGGCAAGTTCGGCGATCGTTCATTCTATGATTCCTCGAAAGAAGGGTTGGACCGTCTTGTCAAGGATTTCGGTGTAAATCCGATCACGATTGAATGCAACAACGAGAACCATGACATTCAGATCAAGAACGCAGCCGAAAAGGCGGACATCATTGCGCTCGTCGGCTGGGAATTCTACAACATCGAAACGATTGCGCCCGACTATCCGGAAAAGAAGTTCATCTGGATTGACAACGCGACCGAGAGCCCCGTTGCGAACGTTTTGAATATTACGTACGCGCAAAACGAAGGGTCGTTCCTTGCGGGCTACATTGCGGCGGCTTTGACCAAGTCCGGCACGGTCGGCGCGGTCGGCGGTGAGGATGTTGCGACAATCAATGACTTTATCGTGGGATACGAGCAGGGCGCCAAGTACTACAACGCGGACGTCAAAGTTGTGAAGAACTATTCCAATAACTATGACGATCCGGCGCTCGGCAAGGACTGTGCCATCGCGCTGAACGATCAGGGGGCGGATGTTGTGTTCCAGATTGCCTCGGCTTGCGGCGACGGTGTTTTTGAAGCCGCCAAGGAAAAAGGCTTCTACGCGATCGGTGTGGACTCGGATCAGAAATACATCGACCCCGAAGTCATCGTATGCTCGATGAAGAAGGAAGTCGGCAGTTCGATCTATACGGCAGTATCCGAATTCCTTGCGGGGGATACCTCGAAGCTCGGTACCACGTGGGTAGCCGATATGGCGACCGGTTATATCGGCATCGGCTACGGCGATGATACGATGACACAGCAGGTACCCGATGACGTCAAGGCGGCGGTTGAGGAACTCAAAACCAAGATCGTATCCGGGGAAATCAAGGTCAACACCACCCGGTAACCATTCCCCCTGCTCCCTTTTATAGGAGCAGTAACGCATCCAGTATGGCGGCGTGACGCATTGCACCGTCACGCCGCTTTCCCGTTCCGAATCAAAAAGAGGGCAGTATTTTGGAAGATTACGCGGTACAATTTTCGCACATCAGCATGGAGTTCCCCGGGGTGCTTGCGAACGACGATATCTCGCTCGACATCAGAAAAGGCGAGGTGTTTGCGCTCGTCGGGGAGAACGGCGCGGGTAAGTCCACGCTGATGAACATTCTCTACGGGATTTTAGAGCCGACCGACGGCGAAGTCATCGTCGAAGGCAAAAAGATCGAAACCTTTACGCCCAAAGAAGCAATTGCGCGTGGCATCGGCATGGTGCATCAGCACTTTATGCTGGTCCCGTCGTTTACGGTTGCGCAGAACATTGTTATGAGCAAGGAGCCGAAAAAGCTCGGCTTTTTGTTCGACAACCACGCTGCCGAAAAGCGGACGCAGGATCTGGTCGACACCTATGGACTGCACGTCGATCCCAAAGCGGTTGTGCAGGAAATCAGCGTCGGCTTACAGCAGCGTGTTGAGATTCTGAAAACGCTGTATCGCGGCGCGCGAATTTTGATATTGGATGAACCGACTGCGGTTCTGACACCCCAGGAAACGGACGAGCTGTTTGATGTCATTCGGAAAGTCGTGCGGGAACAGGGGCTGACGGTGATCATCATTACGCATAAGCTCTATGAGGTTATGGCGATTTCCGATCGCGTCGGCGTCATGCGCAAGGGCAAGCTGGTCGGCGTCAAAAATACGTGCGATACGGACGAACGCGATCTCGCCTCGATGATGGTCGGCCGTCCGGTTCTGTACGACGATCTGCACAAAACGGATCACGTCGGTGAGCAGCGGATCGCGGTCGAACATCTGACCGTGACTGACAATCGCGGGCTGATCGCGGTGGACAATCTGTCGCTTTCCGTGCATGCGGGTGAGATTCTGGGCATCGCCGCGATCGAAGGCAACGGACAGAGCGAATTGATTGAAGCGATCACCGGAATGCGAAAGCCCGAATCCGGCAGCATTCGGATTATGGGCAAGGAAGTTGCCGGCCTTGCGCCGGACAAGATCCGTGCGATCGGCCTCTCTCATATTCCGGAGGACCGCATCTCAACCGGCATCTCCGCCCCTGCCTCCGTAACGGACAACCTCATGGTCGGCAAACATGACGACAAGGAATTTAATCTGTTTGGCTTCCATCAGCGCAGAAGCACCATTGAGCGCTATGCCAAGGAGATTTACGACAAGTTCGACATTCGCGGCGCAGGGCCGGATGTCGCCGTCGGTTCGATGTCCGGCGGCAACATGCAAAAGGTGGTTGTTGCGCGCGAGTTCAGTTTTGATACGCCGGTACTGATTATCGCACAGCCGACCCGCGGCGTCGATGTCGGTGCGATCGAGTTCATCCATAAGGCGATCATCGATCGGCGCAACGAGGGCGCAGCAATTCTGCTCTGCTCCGCTGATCTGGACGAAGTGTTCCGTCTGTCCGACCGGATCATTACGCTCTACGAAGGCAAGGTAACCGGTTCGTTCCGTGCGGGCGAAATCACCAAGGAAGAGATCGGCTACTATATGACCGGTGACCGCACCGAAAAGGAGGCGCAGGCATGAAGGAAAAAACGTCGCTTTTGATCCGATTCCGTTATCTGCTTTCGCTGGTTGTCAGCGTTCTTTTGGCGTTCGGCATCGGTGCGATCATTTTAGCGGCTTCCGGATTTGACCCGATTCGTGCCTACGGCGCGATGTTGTCCGGCGCATTCGATTCATGGCGTCACGTCGGCGATTTTCTGGAGTACGCAATGGTGCTTTGCATCTGCGGTCTGGCCTGTGTACTCGGCGCACGCGTCGGCATCTTCAATGTCGGCGGTGAAGGTCAGCTGCTGCTCGGTGCCATCTTTGCCTGCCAGATTGGCATCTGGCTGAACGGCATCAGCGCATGGATCGTGATTCCGCTTGCGGCTCTCGGCGCAATGGCCGTTGGCGCAGCGTACGCATTCATTCCCGGATTCCTGAAAGTGAAGGTGCAGGTCAACGAGGTCATCACAACGATCATGCTGAACACGATCGCTGCGTTCCTTTGCCAGTATCTTGCGAAAGGCCCCTGGAAAAACGCGAACAAAAACCTGGTTGCGGCAACCGAATCGCTGAATGCAAACTACTGGTTCGGGAAACTGATTCCGCGCTCGAATCTGACCACCGCGGTGTTTGCAGCGGCGATTATCGCCTTCCTCGTCTGGTATGTGATGGAAAAGACCTCGAAGGGCTTTGAAATGAAGATCACGGGACAGAATCCGCGTTTTGCATTCTTTTCCGGCATCAAGACGGATCGGATCGTGCTTGTATGTATGTTGATCTCCGGCGCGATGTGCGGCCTGGTCGGTATGTTCCGCGTATACGGCGTCGAGCACCTTTATAAGAGCTCGATCAGCAATGATTACTATTTCGAGGCTATCATGGTTGCTATGATCGCCTCCTATCAGCCGGTCGCGGTGATCCTTCTGTCGCTGTTCTTCGCGGTTCTGAAGATCGGCGCGCAGGGCATGGAACTGATCGGGATTCCATCCCAGATTTATTTGATTCTGCAAACGGTCATCATCTTCTTTATGGCGGCTGAAAGCGGTATCACGGCGTCGGTCGAAGCGATTCTGCAACGGCGGCGTGCAAGACTTGCGGCACGTAAGCGGCAGGAGGAGGCAGCGGTATGAACGAGTTTTGGTCTCTGCTTTCGGATTTCATCTCCCCCGGCACCTTCAACGAAATGCTGCGCCGCGCTACCCCCGTTGCGCTTGCCGCCCTTGGCGGCGCGCTGACTGAGCATGCGGGCATTATGAACATCGGCATGGACGGCATGATTCTGATGGGCGCATTTTTCGGTGTGCTCGGAAGCGCGCTGTTCGGCTCTTCCTGGGCGGGACTTGCGCTTGCAAT
>JAUMVL010000067.1 GCA_030530185.1 Clostridia bacterium
TATCATCGGTTCGACCTTTCCGGAGGACCCGAAGGACTGTCCGATCAAGATCACCGATTTGCGGTACGTTTCGATTCTGTATGTTGACTTTGAGGGCGAGGAGCATACCGGCGAGCTGATCGTGCATCGTAAGGTTGCGGACGATGTGCTCGATATCTTCTATCATCTGTATCAAGCCAAGTACCCGCTGACCTCGGTCAAGCTGCTGGACGATTACGGCGAGCCGTTCAGCGACGGAACATCAATGGTTGAGAACAACACCTCGGCGTTTTGCTGCCGACTTGTGACCGGTACGCACCATTTTTCCAAGCACAGCTACGGCATTGCGATCGATGTGAACCCGGCGCTGAATCCCTATATCCGTCCCGACGGCAGCTTTGCACCGCTCAATTCGGAACCGTATCTCGACCGCACGCTGAACCTTCCGGGCATGATCGATGAAAACGACCTCTGTTATCAACTGTTCAAAAAACACGGCTGGAAATGGGGCGGTCACTTCAAAGGGGAAACCGACTATCAGCATTTTTATAAGAATTTGAAATGATGAACAATATAGCAATTTCTTATTTATCCCATAACGTCGCACAACATATCGACATGATCGAAGCGCTTCGGCGCGGCAATGCCGAGGTGCTTGGCGTGACCGGCACGGCTTGCCTTTTGCGAAACCGAGGCAACTATGCGCTTCAGTTGGCCTGCGATACGGCGGCAGACGGCGTTAAGCTCTTACAGAATGCGCCTGCGTTCGGTCTGGTCGTTGCGCATGGGGACGCTGCTGTTTGCGCGGTTAAAACCCTGCGGCCGGACTATGACTGCCGTCGCCCCTGCCACCAGGGATATTATCCGAGCAAAGAACGCCACGCGGTTCCTCCAACCTGCACGATTGCGCCGTATCCGATCGACCGGCTCGACGATGTGCTTGCGCATTACGACAACGTCCGCGATCCGCGCTATATCATCGACCGCATTGAAAAGGGGGATCTGTTTGCAGGGTACCATGAGGGACAGCTTTGCGGGTTCATCGGCTTTCACAGCGACGGATCGATGGGTATGCTCGAGGTGTTTTTGGCGTTTCGCCGTCTGCACATCGGTTTTGCGCTTGAACAGAACCTGATCAACGTCGCGCTCGATCGCGGTTGGACGCCCTACTGCCACATCTATGCAGACAACCTGCCTTCGATTCGATTGCAGGAAAAGCTCGGATTGATCGTCACGCCCGACTGCCCGGTCGCGTGGATGCATGCGCCGAGAGAATAACAAGACAGAAAAAGGGAGCTGGTTTAGGCAGCTCCTTTGACTTCATTCAAATAAAATCGCTTATTCCCCTTTGACGATTCGATACAGCAGCTCAACGCAGGCGTCTTCGCCGATGGACTCGGTATTCAGTGAAATGTCGTAGTTCTCCGCAGCGCCCCACGTCCGCCCGGTGAAATGCTCATAGTTCACGCGGCGCTTGCCGTCCTTGTCGGCAAGGCGCTTTTCGGGCGACTGCTCGGATTCGCCGTACAGTCGCACAATGCGCTCGGCGCGGTATGGTACCGGCGCGTGGATAAACGCATGGAGCGTATCCGGACGGTCCCTTAGAATATAGTCCGCGCAGCGGCCGACGATCACGCAGTCGCCTTTTTCAGCCAGATCCAAAATGACCTTGCGCTGCATCGTATAGAGGTAATCCGCGGCCGTCATACCGTTCATCACACCGGCAGTGCCAACCGTTGTGAATAGGTAGGACAGCTTGCTGCGGCTCTGCGCATACTCGCCCTTTTCTTCGATAAATTCGGGAGCAAAGCCGGTTGCGAGTGAAACCTGCTTGACCAGTTCCTTATCATAATAGGCATAGCCAAGCTTTTCGGCAAGCTTTTTGCCGACACTTCTTCCGCCGCTGCCGAATTGACGGCTGACGGTAATGATTCGATATGCCATACTGATCCCTCACTTTCGGTTCCTTATAGATAGTATACACCGAAATTGATTTTTTCGCAACGCTTTTTCGGATTTCATTTTACACTTTCTTGACAGATGAGATGCATAGCCCCTATAATAGAACCAGCACATTCGGCAAGGGGAAGAAAAGCAATTGGGTTCGAAATACAGACCGCTGTTTACGCGGTGGAGGAAGGGCAACGGGAAAATCGAAAACGGCGCTGTCGATGGACGGCACATTGCTGCCTGAACGGATATGAAGCTTGCAATTCCGAAAACCTGTTTTGTGGCCGGCGAGCCGGAAGCAAGGTATGTGCTGTTGCAGCCGGTAGACGAGCATGACCTTACCGCAATCGAGGAGGAGACGGCGGCGTTGAATGCGCAGCTATGCGTGCCGTATTGCCTGATCGCCTGCCCGGTTGCCGATTGGAACCGGGATTTGTCGCCGTGGCCTGCGCCGCCGGTGTTTGGCAAGGTGCCGTTTGGGGGAGAGGCGGAAAAAACGCTGTCGGCGCTGCAAAGGAACGTGCTGCCTGCGCTTACGGATAAAACCGTGCTGCTCGGCGGATATTCGCTGGCGGGGTTCTTTGCACTGTGGGCGGCGTATCGGACGGATGTATTCCGGGGCGTTGCGGCGGCGTCTCCGTCGGTTTGGTATCCGGGCTGGATGGACTACGCGGCGTCGCACAAACCGCATCCAAAGCATCTGTATCTCAGCCTCGGCGATCGTGAGGAGCGCGCAAAGAACCCGGTTATGGCGCGCGTGGGCGATTGTATCCGGGAGCAGTACCGCCTTCTTTCGGCAGGCGGAAGCAGTGCCGTACTGGAATGGAATGCAGGCAATCATTTTCAACAGACGGGGCTGCGCACGGCAAAGGGCTTTGCATGGCTTGTAGAACAGATTGAACGGGAGAAAGCGGTATGAAAGAACTTTTTGAACGGGTCAGTATCCGAAAATTCGAATCGCGCGCGGTGGAAGCCGAAAAGATGGAAACAATTTTGCGCGCGGCGATGGCTGCGCCGTCGGCGGGCAATCAGCAGCCGTGGGAGTTTGTCGTTGTGACCAATCGCGAAAAGATCGCGGCGCTGAGCAAATCGCACCGCTATGCGGGCTGCGCCGCAAATGCGCCGGTCGTGATCGTGCCGTGTTATCGCACCGAGGGACTTTGGGCGCCGGAGTATGCCGAAATCGACCTTGCCATTGCGACCGAAAACTTGCTGCTTGCGATCACGGGGGAAGGGCTCGGCGGCGTATGGCTCGGCATTGCGCCGCATAAAGAGCGCATGGAAACGGTCGAGAGGATCCTGAATCTCCCGAAGACGCTGCACGCATTTGCGCTCGTTCCGGTTGGATATCCTGCGGAACACCGGAAGCAGGAGGATCGATTCGATCCGAACCGCATCCGCTTTGTCGAATAAGGAACCGCTCACGCTGTCTCCCATGCATTTCAAAGCCGGCGACAGGATCGGCGCGATCGATCTTTGCACGGAGCAGCGTGTGTGGATGCAGGAAATCACAGCAAACTTCGAGCAATGAAACGGTCCGAAGAAAACGGTCGCTTTGCATGAAAAATAGAGAAATCCACGAAATCAGTTTCGGAGGACTTGCATTTTATCCCAAAAGATGTATAATATATTTTCAAGACGGATTTTTCCGCTGATGGGGGGTTGCAATGAAAACCTGGAAACAGAATTTACCGGTTATCCTGTTGATCGCATTTGAGCTGGCAGTCGGGATTTTGCTGTTCATCGAGCCGGAGAAATTTACCAAAGCGGTCATTATTGGGTTCGGCGTGCTGCTGTTGGTGATCGGACTCGTGTATTTGATTCGGTTCTTTGCGGATCGAAAACAGCTCGGCGTTTCTCTATGGGGAACGCTGATCCTCTCGATTTGTTCGTTGATCGTCGGCTGCATTCTGGCGTTCGCCTCGGAGTTCATCATGGGGCTGTTCGCGGTTCTTGCCGTCCTGTACGGAATCTTCCTGGTGATTGCGGGCGTCTACAAGGGCCGCACATTCTTTGAATTGCAGCATCTGGGGCTGCCGGTTTCGGTCGTTTTGCTGTTCTCGGCGATTCTGTCGATCGGGCTCGGCTGCCTGCTTGTGCTGCACCCGTTTGAAAGCACAGTCACCTTGTGGCGTGTCGCGGGTATCTCGTGGATGATTGAGGCGATCGGTGATTCCCTCGCGTTGGTCCTGAGCGCAAGAAAGTAAGGAAATCAGAAAAAGCAAACGGAAATCCCCCTGCCGCAGCCGCAGCAGGGGGATTGCTGGTTAGAAACCCATCACGTTCCACATACGCTTGCCCATGTTCACCGCGCGCTTCCCGTCACGCTTCATACGCCGCGGGACGTCGGGGTACATCGCCGTGATTGCGGTCACGGCAAGCGCAGCGCCGGCCACCATGCCGATACTCAATGCCAATGGCTTCATGTCGTTCACCTCTTTCTCGATACTGCCGTTAGTATGAAACGCGTGAAGCACATTTATGCGGAGGAACGGAAAAATTGACGATTATTGCACCTCAAGAATATAAAATTTCAAATAGGTCGTCTCATCGGCGGCAAGCAGCGCAGGATGGTCCGGCGCCTGCGTGCGTGACTCGAATACGCGGATACGCCGTCCGCTTTCATGCGCCGCTTCCTTGAGCATTTTTTCAAAGAGCGGTGCACCCATGTAATGCGAGCACGATGCAGTGATTAAAAAGCCGCCCTTTTTGACGAGCTTCATTCCGAGAATGTTGATATCCTTATACCCGCGATAGGCGTTTTTCACGTCATTTGCAGTTTTGGCAAAGGCGGGCGGGTCCAAAATGACCGTATCGAACCGCTTCCCATCACTGCGATAGCGCCGCAGCACCTCGAACACATCGCCGCATTCGGTTGCGATGCGGTCGGAAAACCCGTTCAGCGCGGCGTTTTGCCGGACGTCTTCCAAAGCCTTTTCGGAAATATCAAGCGCAGTCACCTGCCTGGCGCCTGCCGCCGCGGCGTTGATCGAAAACCCGCCGACGTTGCAGAAGCAGTCCAAGACTTCCGCGTCGCGGCAATACCGTCGGATCGCAAAACGATTCTCCTTTTGATCGAGAAAATAGCCGGTTTTTTGCCCGTTTTCCAGATCGGCGATCATCAAGAGACCGTTTTCCTCAATCGTGACGCGCGGTTCGAACGTACCGAACAACGGTCCTTTCTTCAGATCGAGGCCCTCTTTTTTGCGCACCTCGACGTCGCTGCGTTCATAGATGCCGCGCGGATGGAAGACTTCGACGAGCGCGTCCACGATCTCGGCTTTGTGCAGCTCCATGCCGAGGGAGAGCACTTGAATCGAAAGGAGGTCGTGGTACTTGTCCACGATCAGCGCGGGCAGATCATCCGATTCCGCAAACACCGCGCGATAGCAGTCCGAAAAGCCGAGTCGGACGCGAATGTCGTTCGCTTGGCGGATCCGGCGCACAAAAAAGTCCTTGTCCACCGCTTCGGTGTCGTTGCGAAGGAAAATGCGCACAAGGATTTTGGAAAGATGATTGATAAAGCCGCGGCCGATGAAGCGTCCCGCCGCATCATATACGGTGGCCAGATCGCCGTTTTTGCCGCTGCCGTCGATGTGATCTACTTCATTCGCGTATACCCACGCGTGCCCGTCCACGATGCGGCGCTCCTCATGCTTTTTCAAAAACACCCGATACGGCATTGCTGTTCCCTCCGATCCTCACATCCCTTTTTCGTATCATAGCAGAAAACTGTCGTCCGTTCAAGCCAAAACACAGAAATCCGTTGACATCGGGAGAAAGCTGCTCTATACTTTATTCGTTGCGGACGCAACGAATATGCATCCGATGGGAGGATCCATGTATTATTTGAAGAATGTCGGCATCATCGCGCGCTGTTCGGAGATGTTTCGCGACGAGCGATTTGCCGCACTCGGACTGAACGGACGGCAGAGCGTTTGCCTGCTGCATGTTTGCAGACGTCCGGGCATTACGCAGGATACGCTCGGCAAGTCGCTGTTCATCGACAAGAGCAACGTCACGCGCCAGATGAGTCTTTTAGAGGAGGCGGGCTACGTTACGCGCTGTCCCGATGCAAGCGATCGGCGGCAAATCTGCGTTTACCCCACGGAAAAGGCGCTCGAAATTCTGCCCGAGATTCGCGAAGGCTTTCGCGCATGGCGGGAGTATCTGTCTGCATCGCTCACGGAGGAGGAATTGGCAGTGCTCTGCACTGCGGCGGACAAGGTCGCCAAGTGCGCGGCGGCGTATTGCGGGCGGATTGTGACGGAGGAGGAAGCATGAAACGGGTTTTGTCGTTTTTGCGCCCGCAGGCCGGACGGACCGCGCTGCAAATCGTACTGAAATTCACGGCGACGCTGACCGAGCTGTTTTTGCCGTGGATTTTGGAGCACATCATCGACGTGATCGCACCGACACAGGATCGCGGGCAGCTGGCGCTGTGGGGGGTGCTGATGCTGCTATGCGCGGGGGCGGCATTTTCCGGAGCGGTTGCTGCGAACCGGATGGCGGCTAAAATTGCGGCCAACTTTACGCGCGCGCTCCGGCACACGCTGTTCCGCAAGGCGGAAACGCTCGAAAGCGTCGCGGTGGATGGGTTTACGGTGCCGTCGTTGATTTCGCGCATCTCGACCGATACCTACCATGTCAACGATATGATCGACCGGATGCTGCGGCTTGGCATTCGCGCACCGATCCTGCTGCTCGGCGGACTGATTGTTTCGTCAATGATGGAGCCAGCGCTTACGCTGATTCTGCTGGCCGCACTGCCGCTGCTTGGCGGACTTTTGATTCTGATCTCGCGGCGCAGCATTCCGCTCTACGCCAAGGCGCAGGAGGCGAGCGAACAGCTTGTGCGCAGGATTCAGGAGAACATGACCGGCGTGCGCATCATCAAGGCGTTGTCGCGCACCGGGGAGGAAAAGGCACGCTTTGCCGAAACAAATCGCGCGGTTGTGCGCACCGAGCAGAAGGCTGAAATGACGATGGCGATCGCAAACCCGATGATGACCGTGTTCTTGAACGTCGGGATGGCAGCAGTCATCGTGGTGGGCGCATTCCGCGTCAGCCGCGGCGTCACCGAACCGGGAAAAATCATCGCGTTCCTGAATTATTTTACCATCCTTTTGAACGGCCTCATCGGCATTACGCGCATCTTCACGATCTGCTCCAAAGGCATCGCCAGCGGCAAGCGCATCGCCGAGGTGCTGGATTCGCCCGATCCTATCCGCATAGTCCCGGATGAAAAACCCATCGAGAACGCACATATCGTGTTTTCCGACGTATCGTTTTCCTATAACAAGGTGCGAAAAAATGTATCGCATTTGTCGTTCTCTCTGAAAAAGGGCGAAACGCTCGGCATCATCGGTGCGACCGGCAGCGGCAAGAGCACGGTGTTGCAGCTGCTATTGCGCTTTTATGAGCCGGATTCCGGTACCATCTATTTGGACGGGCGTCCATTGAACGCTTTTTCCGAAGCGGAGCTGCACCAAAAGTTCGGCGTCGTATTCCAAAATGATTTTCTGTATGCCGATTCGATCCGTGAGAACATCAATTTTGCGCGCACCGTGTCGCCCGAAGCGCGACAAACCGCAATCGAAACGGCGCAGGCATCGTTTATTCGAGATTTTGCCGAGCAGGACGAATTGCAGCTGTCCGAGCGCGGCATGAACCTGTCCGGCGGGCAGCGGCAGCGGCTTTTGATCGCGCGGGCGCTCGCGGCAAAGCCTGAGATTTTGCTGTTGGACGACTGCTCAAGCGCACTCGATTACCGCACCGACGCGGCGCTGCGGCGCGATTTGCAGCGTAATTTTTCGGATACGACAACGATCCTGATTGCGCAGCGGATCAGCTCAATCCGCCATGCGGATCGGATTTTGGTGATGGACGACGGCTGTATGATTGGCTACGGCACGCATGCGGAATTGATGCAGACCTGTGCATCGTATCGCGAGCTGTATCGGATCCAGATGGGGGAGGCGGCAGCATGAGTAAACCGGAAGCCAAAACTGTATCGTTTCGCCGGGGGCCGGCGCGTGGTTCGTTTGAGCGTCCGACGCAGCCTGCCGGCGCCGTTTTGCGTCGTATTGCGACGTATCTGAAACCGCATTGGATGGGTCTGACGCTTGCCGCGCTGCTCAGCATTGCGGGCAATGTGATCGCGCTCGTCGGACCGAGACTGTCCGGAAAGGCAATCGACGCGATCTCGGCATCCGGCGGTGTGGATTTTCCGAATGTATTCCGCTATGCCGCAATGATGGTCGGCTGCTATCTGCTTTCGGGAGGAATGAGCTATGTGCTGTCCGTTCTGATGATTCACATCAGCCGCGAGGCGGTGTATTCCATGCGTAAGGATGCGTTTGAAAAGCTTGTTTCGCTGCCCGTCGGGTATTACGATGTGCATCAGCCCGGTGACGTCATCAGCATGATTTCTTACGATGTCGATACGATCAACGCCTCCTTGACGCACGACCTTGTCAAGCCTAATTACGGTGGTCGGGTCGTTTTCGATGATGCTGTCGATTTCGCCGCTGCTGGTGCTCGTGTTCGTTGTAACGATTCCGATTTCGGTGGTGGTTACGCGCTATCGGTCGAAAAAAGTTCGGCCGCTTTACCGCAGGCGTTCGCAAAAGCTCGGCGCAATGAACGGCTTTGTGGAGGAGATCACGGCAGGGCTGAAAACAATTCGCGCTTATGGACGTGAGGAGGCGTTTGCCGAGCGCTTTGATGAAAAGAACGACGAAGCGGTCGATGCGTTCTATGCAGCGGATCGGTTCGCATGCATCAACGGACCGATCGTGAACTTCATCAACAATCTCTCGCTTGCGTTGATCTCGGTGTTCGGCGTGCTGCTGTTTATGGCGGGCAGCGTCACGCTCGGCACTATTTCGTCGTTCGTGCTGTATTCGCGCAAGTTTTCCGGCCCGATCAA
>JAUMVL010000068.1:0-8087 GCA_030530185.1 Clostridia bacterium
ATCACTTCTTCCTCTTTGACGGCATCGCCGAGCAAGTCCAGCAGGTTGATGACGACCTGGTTGGGGTTTTGCGATTCCTTCAATGCGTCGCCGACCCTTTCGTCAGACTCGCCGCCGACATACAGAAATACATCGCAAGTTGAGATGCGGACAATATCTTCCGCGGACGGCTGGAAGCTGTGCAGGTCCACGCCGGAATCGAGCAGCATGGAAAGCTCGACGTCGTCGGCTTCGCTGCCCAAAATCTCGCGCGTCCAATCATAGATCGGAAAAATGGTCGTAACAACGGAAAGCGCGGTGTCGGCGCGGTCTGTCATCGACGCGGGAGCTGTTGGAGCGCATGCGATGCCGAAAAGCAGCAGCAATGGTAAAATTAGGGAACATATTCTTTTCATAACAATCCTCCGAATGAAATATTGATTAGGAAATGGCTGGATTTCTTCCATTTCCTCATTCGGACAAACGGACGGAAAGAGAAACAAGGGTATCAGAAAAGACGAATCGCTTGATATGATTCAAAACTGCAGCACAGAACAGCAGAATTGCAAGCAGAACAATGCGCAAGCCGACACCCGGCCCTTGCTGTAACAGCCGACGGGCGGCAATGCATGCACAATACGGACAGTGAATTCCGTCGCAGTCATGGTCGACATGTAAAGCGGCATGAAACGAAGATAGGAGCAGCACAAGCACAAACCCGATGATCAGCAGACGAATCGGTTGAAAAACATGCTTGTACATAACGTTCTCCTTTGTTATTTTTGACAGTTTTCGCAGGTTCCGTACAGAACCGTATTCGCCTTGTCGATTGCAAACCCTTCATTCTGCGCCAAACTCGTTTCGAGCAGCGCTGCGTCCGGCAGCGCCATGTGAAAGGTGCGTCCGCATTTGGTACAGGACAGGTGCAGACTGTTGCGGCATTCGTCCGCGTCTGCATATTGGTAGAACGCTTCGTGGCTCGTCCCGATCGCAACGCGCCGCACCTTTCCTTCAGCTTCGAGTGCGGCAAGGTTCCGGTAAATTGCGCTGACACTGATCCCTTCCGGCTCGAGCGCGTCGGCGATCTGCCGCGGCGACAGACTCTCGTCGTGGTGCCGCGAAAGATAGGAAAGCAGCATCTTACGCTGCCTGGTCAAATACTTTGCCATTCGAATTCTCTCCCTTAATTTGCGAACGGTTCGCAAATTAAGATAACATGAGATAGCTGGTTTGTCAATCCCCGATTCGGTACGGTTTCCGCAAAAAAAGAATTGCGAACCGAAACAGAAGCAAAATTTTCCACACTTATGGAAAATTTACGTCAAATCGGACAAAAAAGCAGGTTTGTCCGTTGCGTTCGAACGCACAAACTCGTATAATGGGACCATCCGGCGCGTGCACGCAAAGAGCAGATCGCAGAGCCGATATGGGGGCAACATGAACATTACCGTCGTATGTGACGTATTGGGCGAAGAGAACAACGGGACGACAATTGCCGCGATGAATCTGATTCGCGCATTGAAAGCCAAGGGACACACGGTGCGCGTACTTTGCGCCGATCGGGACCGCAGGGGGGAAGAAGGCTTTTTTGTTGTCCCGAATCTGAATGTCTGGCCGTTTAACGGTTACGTCCGAAAGGTTGGCGTAACGCTCGCAAAACCCGACAAAAAGGTGATCGAGCAGGCGCTTGCCGGAGCGGACATTGTCCATATTATGCTGCCGTTTTCGCTTGGCGGTGCCGCGCTGAAGATCGCAAAACGGAAAAACCTTCCGGTGACGGCGGGGTTCCATTGCCAGGCAGAGAACATTACGGCATACCTCGGCATGAACAAGCTCGATTTTCTGAGCAGCCTCATTTATTTCTTTTTAGATCGGACCTTCTATCGCAAGGTTGATGCCATCCACTATCCGTCGGCGTTCATTCGTGAGGTTTTCGAGAGCCGCATTCGCCGGAAAACGAACGGATACGTCATCTCGAACGGCGTCAATCCGTATGTGGTACGGCGCGATACTGAAAAGCCCGCAGAATGGAAGGATCGGATCGTCATTCTCACGACGGGACGGTATTCCCGCGAAAAGGCGCAGGATGTGCTGTTGCGCGCGGTGCCATATTCGAAACACAAGGATCGGATTCAGCTTGTGCTTGCGGGGCAGGGTGTGCGCGAGGCATACTATCGGGTGCTTGCCCGAAGGCTTCCGGTCCCGCCCGTATTTCGGTTCTATACGCGGCAGGAGATTGTAGACGTGCTGAACAGCTGCGACCTCTATGTACACACCGCGGATATGGAACTGGAGGGCATCGCGTGTCTCGAGGCCATCTCGTGCGGCAAACTGACGATTGTTTCCGATTCTCCGCTGTCCGCGACGCACAACTTTGCAATGGACCAAAGCTGCATCTTCCGGCACGGCAAGCCGAAGGACCTTGCCCGAGTGATCGACGACTGGATCGATCATCCCGAACGGAAGCGCGCTTATGAGCAGAAGTATCTGGAGAGCGGACATGCGTTCGATCAGGCATACTGCATGGATCGGATGGAGGAAATGCTCCGGGAGGTGGCCCATGGCGCGTGAAAAAAAGACGATCTACTACCGTGATCCGGTCCACGATGACTTTGCCGGAACGCATATCGAAACGAACGTGATCGACGGGAACTATCGGTATGCGCACGGTCCGCTTTGGCGGTTTGGAGCCAATCTGCTGTATTACGGGATTGCGCTGCCGCTCGTGTGGCTGCTGCACCGCGTGGTTGCAGGCATCCGGTTCGTCAATCGCAAAGCCCGAAAAAAGGTTCAAGGTCCCTGCTTTTTATACGGCAACCATACGGCGATTTTTGATGCGTACACGCCTGCGCTGCTGTCTCGTCCACGACGGGCGGCAATCCTGGCCGGTGCGGACGCGTTTTCCATCAAGGGCATTCGTATGCTCGTGCAGATGCTCGGAGCGATTGCCATTCCGAACCGTGTGAGCGGAATGAAGCACTTTATGGACGCCGTTTCGGAATCCTTTGATCGTGGACACGATATCGCAATCTTTCCGGAAGCGCATATTTGGCCGTATTATACCGGGGTTCGACCGTTTTCCGCAACATCCTTTTCCTATCCGGTAAAAAAGAATGCGCCCGTGATCGCATTCTTTGCCGCCTATTCCGAGCCGCGCGGCTGGGATAAGCTGCTGCACCGCAAGGCGACAACGCGCATCTATCTGTCCGATCCGATCTATCCGGATCCGACTCTTTCATACAAGGAGGCACAGCAGAAGCTGCGCGATGCAGTCTACGCGTTTATGGAACAAACCGCAAAGGAGCACAGCACCTATGCCGTGATCGACTACGTGCAGCTCCCGCCCGAGAAGGACGAACAACAATCCGCCTAAAACAAAAAGCACTTCAATGCGAAGTGCTTTTTTATATGAAAAAAAGATTATTTATGAAAAAAGGTTTGCGGGATGCCGATTACCAATCCTCATCGTCGGGATCGAAAATGTAATCGTCGTCTCCGTCAAAGGCGAGGTCCGCGGCATCGTCCAGCAGCGTGTCCTCAAAGTCTTCCTGCAGTGCTTCTTCGTAATAGGTCCGGGCGGTTGCATGCTCAATCAGATCGAGCCGACCGTCTCCGTCAAAATCAAAGTTGATCACGGCAGTATCCTCCTTTCGTACGATGCCAAAAGGATAGCATAGATTCGGCACAAGAACAATGAAAAAGCACGTAAAAAACGCGGCGATGATGCGTTTAGACGGCGTTACTTTCTCAGATTGGCCGCATGTAGCGCAAAAAGACGGGAAGCAGTGCATCGGCCTCCTTTGGCGCATAGCGTGGAGAGATCGCAACGGTCATAAAGTCAAACGACGTATCCGCAAGAAACGTGCGGTAATCGTCGTAAACACAAAACGGCACGATCGGCTCCGGGCCGTTTTTGCTTTCCAAAAAGCGGGAGGCAAACGAGCTGAGCCGGATTTGATCGCTCCGATCGGGCAGAAGGATCTCCTGCGGGATGTCGGGACGCGACTTGGGATTTCTGACATTGTCGAGCCGCTCGATCCAGCGGAATGCAAGCGCAAAGAGGAGATAGTTCGCCTCATCCAGCTGCTTTTGCGCATAGTAGCGGTTCAGATCGACGCGCCGATCCGGCGGCTGGGGCAAAACGGAATTGAGCACGAACCCCGGACCGGGTTTTCCAATGCCGAGATCGCTGTGCGCATCGACGTGCGTGACCCAAAAGGGCGTGTCCAAAGATCCGTCTTTTCGGCGTGCGTCCCAAAATTGCAGCGCGCCGTCATGCGTTTCAAAGATTGTGCCGGGAACGGGGCGATCGGCGGAAAGGCCGCATTGCCGTTCCAAGAAGTCAATCACCGTATCCGACGTCCATGGCTCATGACCAAGGAGGAGCGGACGTTCCCCAAGCGCTGCCAGCGGACAGCAATCAGCCAAAAAGAAATCCAGATCAATATCGAGTACGCGCATAGCTCCCCTCCATTTTTGCCATCGTACCATATGCAGGGGGAATTGTCAAAGCATGCATTTTGCCGATTGCGCATACGCAAAAAGTCTGTTATACTACAACAAATCCGAAAGGCAGGAGCATCCATGTTTACATTGTTTCATCGAAAAAAAGAACCGTTTTCACAGACTTCGACGGAGGAATGGAAGGATCAGTGGAGAAGTCTTGTTCCGCCGGAGTGCCGCAACGTTCCGGTTACCGTGAACGGCGAAAGCGTGATTGCATACATTTTGGTCAACCATTTTGCCGTGATGCTGCAGGACGGCCTTTTGATGGAGGCCGCATTCTTCCCGGTGTGCGAGCATTTTCAGCGCGCTGGCTACCATGTGATCTGGTTGATGCGCTGCACACAGGATGTATACAACGGTTATCTCAAAAAAGTCGGCGGGACGAAGAACAACAGCACCAAGTGGCTTTGGAAAAAGCCAACGACCAATTTCGGCCGTTGGATCTCCGACAACCGCGAGGCGACGATTCTTTTACAGCATACCGAGCTGCCCGCAGGCGACATTGTGACCTGTAAAACGCGCGTCCTCTCCCGTGTCACGTGGGCCACGAGCGACGATCCGTCACAGATGATTCCGCGACGGACCGAGTTTCTGACCGTCGATCTGCCTGCAACGCCAAAGGAACTGCTGCGCTGGCTGGACGGCGCCTCCCTGCGCCAGATCGCGGAGGAGAAGGAGTAGATCCGCAACCGTGAAGCAGGATTGAATCCTTTATAAGAAGCGATAGAGTATTATTATAAGAAGCTCAAATTCTTGATAAATAAGACATTCTTGTAGAGACAGGATTTATTCGTGAGTCTCTCTGTTTTATACTATTCGATTCACTTAGGAATCCTTCACAAGAACGGACACGCTCTTGTCGGTCATCTCGATGCCGTGCTCTTTGAACGAGGTGTACAGCTGCTCAGTCAGACCGTTTCGCATCGGCCAGTAATCGTCGGCGGTGGCCCATGCGAGCAGCGTGTAGTTGACATGTCCCGCCGTATAGCCGCTGACCACCAAAATGGGCGCAGGATCATGCAGCACATAAGGAATCCGGCCGGCGGCGTCGAGCGCGGCTTCACGCACTGCATTCGGATCATGCTTGGCCGAAACGCGGAACGTGATATTTGCACGGCGCTTTTTGAACGAGGTCTGGTTTGTCACGGTTTCGGTATATAAAACGCTGTTCGGAATATAAATCGTTGCACCCTCATAGCTGAGCAGCTTCGTGTTCAGCAGGTTGATTTCCTTGACCGTGCCGGAACCGGATGGCGTTTCGATGTAGTCCTCCACCTCGAATATCCGACCGGACAGCAAAATGATACAGCCCGCAATGTTGCTTAGTACGCCCTGCACCGCCAGCGTAATTGCCGTGCCGAGGACGGCAAAGACAACCAAGAACGCGGAAACAGAGATTCCGACCGTATTGCCTGCAATCATGATGCTGAGCAGGATCAACGCAAATCGTACAACCGTGACCAATACGGTGTGCAGGGATCTGCTGATCCGTTCGGATCGGTTCAGCCGCTTGATAAACAGCCGCACCAGAAAGTGGCTGACAATCAGCAGGATCACCAACACCCCGAGCGCAAACAGCCATTGCCGCACGCCGATATTGCTGAGCGAATCCAAAAATTCCTGCAAAGCCTCCGCATTGTCGGGGACTCCGTCCGCCATCAGTCGATTCATTTGCTTCCTCCTGAAACCATGTATTCACATCGGCAAAAGCCTTGCCGACCGAAATTTCATATCAAATATCATACCGTATTCCGGGCCAAAAGTCACGTTCGTTTTACTCCGCTTCTGCCGGATAGGTGTCGTGCGATAAAACGATGCTTGAAAATACCGCCGTGTTGGCATCTGCTTGGTAGAGGAACGTAAGCTCAAGCGAGTCCGTGGTGACCGTTTCGCCTTCCTGCACGGTGTTGAAGTAGGACAGAACGATAGAAGTGCCTAAATCATCGGCGCAAAGATTAAGAGATGAATTTGGCTCACCGAACAGCTTCAAAGCATCAGCAAGCGTCGATTCGTTGGTCAGACCGGAGTAGCTGAACGGAATGGTATATTCATTGTATACGCTGGTGAAGCCATACACAGGAAGATCAGCAATCGGCAGAGCCTGATCGGTATCGTTGCGTTTTAAGGTAAGGATCGAGCTCTTTCCATCTTTATTGACGGTAACGGAAGTTATCTCATCCGGCTGAACGCTGTCGAGGGATGCTTCCACTTGAAATCCAAGTCCTTCGAGTTCCTTTTCCAGCGTCTTGCCAATAGCGATCACGGTGCCGCCAACATCAACCTCATTGCTGAAAGAAACCTGCTCGGGTGCATTGTCATACATCCAATAGCGGTAGAGAGAGCCGGCTTCCTCATCATCCGTCATGACCGTAGTCTTGGAGGCGTCGATGAGGGATTCCACATAGGCAGAGGCCTTTTCAAAATTATCTTTCAATTGATCCGTTTCAGCCGGCGCTGCATCGGACGCAGAGGTGTCGACGGCAGCGGGCGTCGAAGCATTGCATGCACACAGACTTATCGTCAAGAGGATAATCAGAATGGTTGTGAATGATTTTTTCATAGTAATCTCCTTTTTCAAATGAATTTGATAGAAACAATCAATTGTATACATATTATAGTAAATACAGATGAATTTATAAAGTAAAAAGTAAATGTTTTCATTGGAAGCATATGATTATCATCAGAACAACGAAACCTTTTATGAGTCAGCCTGCGGGCGCAAAAAAGAACCTGGCGTCGATTGACGCCGGGTTTCGGTATTAAGAAATCAATTGATTTCTTATTTCTCTGTGAATGTTTCACTTCGTTTGACAAATCATTTATGAAAACATCTTTTATGTTAAGGCTACAAATCATGCAAGGCGCGGTATGTTATCTGAATCTGTCTCGTTTAATTGGCAGAAACAGTCTTTTCACTTTTGTGCGGGGTAGAAAGCAAGGGACTGAATCATTATTATAGCAAGCAGGCAATACGCTAAGGACGGCATCAAGACGCACGCCCGTTATCGGAGATTTCCATCAGCGATCGGATTCCGGTGCATCCGGCGCGTATTCTAAAAGATCGCCGGGCTGGCAGTGGAGGGCTTCACAGATCGCGATGAGCGTGGAGAAGCGGATGGCGCTGATATGGCCGTTTTTCAGCTTGGAGAGGTTCACATTGGCAACGCCGACCTTTTCGCTCAGCTCATTCAGACTCATCTTTCGGTCCGCCATGACGCGGTCCAGCCGCAGAATAATCTTGCCCATAGGTCACCTCACAGCGTTTCGTCGGCTTCCTTCTGAAGCTGAACGCCATAGCGGAAGATCATGGTAAGGAACAGGACGATCAGCGCAATGAAGATCGGGGTAAAGTTCAACGACACATGCAGTCCGGTATCCATTCCGGCCGGATTGAGCGAAAACTCCAAATCAAGGTTCCTTGCGAGCAACGAATTGACGATTGCTTCCGCAACGCCCGACACGACTGCGCCGCCGAGCAGCACCCAGGCAAACACGGTCATCCGCTTTACGACCTCATCGCAAAACGGCGTATCGCAGCGGCGGAATGCATCTGAAAGCCGAAGCAGAAACACGAAGACAACCAGCAGGACCGCGCAGTAAAC
>JAUMVL010000068.1:8097-8739 GCA_030530185.1 Clostridia bacterium
GATACGATCCGTCGATCCGTTGAACAAAAGGCCGGCTTCGGTCTTTTCCGCAGTGAAGTTCGAAAACTCCTCCCCGTTCACCCGCATCGAGGCATTGATCCCGTCGAGATCGCTCTCTTGCAGCTGATCAAAGAACGATCCAAGCAGATTCTTTTGAACCGTGATGTCCATATCCGTCGAAATACCCACGGTCACAGCATCCTGCGGCAGCACCGCAAGCATAATCCCGCTGATCACCAGCACGGCACAGGAAACGGCCATCAGGACGATCAGGATGATCGAGGCAATTTTCCCGATCAGACCGATCCGGTTCACCTTGGTTTTGATATTGTTCATAATGACTACCTCCGTTTTCGTTAATAGTTTAACGATATTCGTTAAATGACGAGAAAAGGATACCATGGAATCATCCCTTTGTCAAGCTGTTTTTTACGAAAAACATAAAATATTTTACGATTTCAGGCGAAGCGGCGTAATGTTCCGGCTCCCTTCGATCGGGACACCGGGGCATGCGACAAAGAATTGGATTCCGGGAGCGACAAAATCCGACCTTGCCAAGCGGCCTGCGATTCGATATAGTGTATGGGAGGGGATTCAATTCTGCAATCTTGGAAGGAGAGATACTGATCATGAAGTGGATGG
>JAUMVL010000069.1 GCA_030530185.1 Clostridia bacterium
AACAAGTTTTCCGAAAAGTTGAAACTACGATTATTACGATGCTAAATAGATGTAAAGATGAAGCTTCATCTTTACGAGAGATATAGAAATTCTGCAACATAGTATATGCTAATTGGGAACAACGCTTGAAAAAACCAGTTACACGAAGGGTTGACTACTTTCTATTTCAGCCTGAAGTCTATTTTTTCGCAATCCGGTCCCAAAACAGGGAGTTGCTAGAGAAAATTATTTGTGCACAAATAAAAGAATATCATATGCAACTCGATCGTATAAAGATTAAACTCAGAGAGGAAGAGGAAAAAGATGATTTACTGATATTACAAGAACGATTAATTCACTACATCGAAAAAAAGTCAAGTCATTTGCAGGCTGTTAAAGCGGACAATTGGCAAATGTTTGAATATGATTTGGCGGTTAATGAGAAGAAAAACCTTCAATACTTTACCAAGAAACGGGTAATTGTCGGTTAACAAGGAGAAAGGATTCCATCCCGTGGGCATTAGTAGCCTATAACATGTTGCAAAATACAATGAGGTGAGAAGTAAAATGAAAAAGAAAGATTTTATAACTACTTTGAATGGAACTATATAACAGCGGTATGAGGAGGATTGTAAATGCTAATGAGTAAAAATGCTCTTATCATAATGATTCATTTTATTACTAACCTGATTGTTCAGTTAGGTCTGTTTATACACACAGCTTTTTCTTACGATTACTCCGTTAAAAATACTATTGCTTGGGTAATTATTGGGATTGTACTAACATATATCGACTATTATGCTTGCATTCGTATCCTTGAGGATAAGAAACCATTGGATTCGTGGGTAGGCCATATTGCAGATCTCGTATTGGCTATTCCCAATGTGACTCTTTGGGGGTATAGTTTCATTCTGGATGTGGTTAACAGTGATATTATCAAACCTAAGCATTCAATTCATGAGATTGCTTTGATAAGTGGAATCATACTTGTAGATACTTGCCTCGTGTTAGAACGAATCCGTCTAATTAGTCGTAATCATTAGATCTTTCATCAAGGCAGAAAGAAAAATCTTACAGATGCCAAGCAGAAAGTTGAGGAGCAAAGCTCCAAGGTCCGGAACACGAGAAAGAATAATAATCTGCGATACGTATGATACTTTATTATGGAATGATATGGTTCTATATGAAAACTGCCTCCGTCTTTATTGGATCATTATCGGAATTTCTATTCACGCAATTGCTTTAATTATGAATTTAAGTTTATCTCAAAAAAGGATATGGGCTATTGGCTATTTCTTCGCCGGAATCCTGCATTTTGTATTGATGCTGGTACAGTTTTCAAATTTATGCGAGGTCCCGATAGGACCGTATTCCGTGCTTTATAGCGTATTGGTCCTTGGATCGGATCACATGACTTCTACAGGGCTTGTTGCTTTGATTTCCGGACTGGGACTGCTATTATACGATGTGTTTTTCGTGGTCCTGTTTGTTATTGCTTACAGGAATGTTCTGAAAACGGGAAACGTTCGCGCATTCTTCGTCTTGTGTGTTGTGGATATGTTGGGCGCTTTGTGCATCTTTCTGCTTTTAGCGGATTATGTCCCACTTGAAAAATGGATCGGTATTTTTCTCAGTTTTGTTCATGCACTTGTTTTCTTAATCATCAATCGGGAAGAGTTGATGCAAAAAAGCGAAAAGTGAACGACAGGAGCGGCGTGTGTTTATGAAAAAAGCAATAATAATCTCAATTATTCTACTATTTGTGATCTGCTTGATCGCAATTGTATTTCTGCCTGTCTATGCGGTTTATAAAAGAGAGCAAAAGGTGATTCAGTCTTTGAACAATCCATACATCAACAGCGGTTTGAATGGATGGAAAGAGATTGTATTGGATGAGGACACAGCGATTAAAGTACCCGATGAATGGATCGTTGACATATGCGATGATAGAATTTCCTTTATTTCCAAGGGGAAAATAATCGTAAAGGGGATTCGGGTTCAACGAGTGAGTGATAAAAACTCGGACGAAACGAAAAATGCAATGCGGCTTTTCTTGGAGGAAACGTATTCTATTGTAGAGGAAAAGACAGATATTCAATTACTGAACCCATTACATGCAGGGATGGTTGCAAATTACTTTTATAAAACGGTTTTTGATGAAAATGGAAAAACTGAAACACGTCTACTTGTTGAATATTATAGTGATGATGCACACTATTTATTTGACTTCGGGGAGAAAACAAATACCAATACTTTGCAGTTTGCAGAAGCCATCGCTTACTCTTTTCACCGCATACAAGCATAGAAGCGATTCGAAATGTTAGGCCCGAAATGTTAGAAGAACGGAGCAGAAGGCTCGGACGGGATCTTGCTGTGTAAATGCAAGATCCCTGTATAGGAAAGACAGAGCATAAAGGATCCATTCTACGGACAGATAAATTAAGAAATGGTATGTTGCATTCCAGTGCCTTTTATAGGGGAAATAGATGATACTTAACAGCCATGAAAAGCAGATAACTGAGAACTATCTGAAGCGGCGAATATCCGAATTTACAACAATCGAAATTGAATTGATGGAAGTTGCCGAATCAAGGGGCTTATTTGCACCGCACGTTTTTCGTATGATTCTTCCGGAAGTCGTTACGCTTATGCTCAAGCAGAAAGTTTCAACTGACAGCTTGTATCCTGAGATTATCAAACAAGCTCGATATGCAATACGCCGTGATGGCCTATATCCTGATAAATACGATCTTCCTCTTGGCGTTGCCGTGTTTGTGATATGGCTGGATTTTTGCTGTGACTACAAATCATACGGTAAAGTGTATAAGCTGAAAGGTGATGAACGAGAATATAAGAATAATAAAAGGGATCTTCAATTAGTTGTGTTTTCTTGGTGTATGAACTATGGACTTGGCTATGCAACCGGCAAAGCAAAGAAAATGCAGGAAGTATTCTTAGAACGACTCAATATAGAAACTAAAATCAAAAAACAGGCTGAACCACAGACCGAGCTCGAGATCTCAAATGAATTATACGCTTTTTGGGGGCTGATGCATGCTGCAGGATTCTATTATACCTCATCAAGTTGCTGAAGACATTTAGGAGAATGCTATGAATAAGCTAATTCGGACTATATTCTCGCTTGCTTTTTGCTGTATCTTATCTTTTACGGCCCCTGTGCTTGCTGTTGCCGATAATACTAAGGATAAGGATGAAACACCCAACGTAATAGAGCAAATCCATGGATTTGCTGTTACACGTGAATCAGAGGAATCAACAAATGCATTTCTTCAACACATACGATGGGAAAAGGTATCGACTGATTCGGTTAAAATGGGGCTTATACAGGGATTTGCTGTTATTGAAGAAAAGAATATATGCGCTGTTTTGTTGAACAACCTATATCTGTTTCGGGAGCAGGTCTGCGAAGCCGCATACTCTTTTTATCAGTCAGGTTCGTACACGCTCTTTTCCGATAATGGCAAGTTATACTTGTTGTTTTATCGAAGTAATCAATTGATACAATTTGATGAAAAGAACAATATTACTCTATTCACTCTCCAGATGGAAAAAATCGATTGGTCTGCGTATGAGAGGCTTGGAATAATCGGCTCGCAAAAAACGATTCAAAAAGGAGATTATCGGATCACAAATAGAAATCCTTCGATTGTTCCGTTCATAAGTGATATGTATGATACTTTATTATGGAATGATATGGTTCTATATGAAAACGCCCTCCGTCTTTATTGGATCATTATCGGTATTTCTGTTCATGCAAGTGCTTTATTCTTCATAATAAAATGGATTGCTAAGAAGCGTTCTCCCAAATACAAGAGAGGATAGCTCAATAAATGAGGGAGGATTAAATGCCAAATCTCCCAAACCAACAGAAATGAGCGGAATAACTCCTAATATAAGGGGGGTACGATGAAAATGCCGCGGCTTTTGAACATCCTATTTTGAACTTGGACAAATGGAAGAAAATGCTAAATGGACTTATTGGGAATCGACTATTCCGCTACCGCTTATCGCTACAACGACAATCCGTATAAAAATCTAACGCCGGACATAACGATGGCTACGGATGATTGAAAAAACAGCGTCGATCCCGGCGCTGTTTTGCCATCACAAAATGATTTTGAAAAGTCAATCCAGCATCAGATACAGCTCGCCGCTTTGCTCGACGACTTCGCCGATGCGATCCGTAAAGTGCAGGGCAAAGCCGCCCTCCTCGTCGACAAAGCGCGTGCAGCGATAGACGCAATAGGCGCCGTCTTCGGCGTTCAGCGCAAGAAAGTCACGCTGCATTCCAAACGGAGACAGCTTGCCGGAAAGCGTTGCAAAGTCAAACCAGCCGATCTTGGTCTGCGCATCGTACCCGGTTCCGAAATGATAGGTATACAGGACATCGGGCTCACCGTCATCGTTGAGATCGCTCAGCAATACGTCGAGCACGCCCTTGCCATCATCGCCTTCGCCGAGCCGATAGTACGCGCCTTCCTGCACGATGTAGGAGTAGCCGAGCCCGATATGCCGGATCACGGTACAGCCGACTGCATTCTTGAGGTCGTCCGGCGTGATGTCGAGCCAGTTTTCGGGCGTAAAATACTCTTCGCCGTAGGAGGTCAGCTCATCGTCGGACAGGCCGAGCTTGTCGAGCTCCGGCATGAACGAAGGCTTTTGCCGGCTGTCATAGCTGCGATCCGGCAGCGGCGTCGGTTCGGGTGTTTCGGTCGGGGCTTCGGTCGTCACGACCGGCTTTTGCGGACGCATGCATTGCTGAATTCCGATCGTAACGGCCATTGACAATAGCAGCAGCGCAAGCGCGCCGACGACGAACAGCAGGGTTCGCAGCGCATTTTTTCTTTTTTTTGTCGGTTTCTTTTCCATATGGTTATTCCTGCTTTGCAAATTGGTTCAGCTCGGCCAAAAGCGCTTCATAGAGGTAATGCAGGTGCACGCCGTCGATCAATCGGTGATTCACCTGTACCGTGTAAGCAAGCGTCAATCGGCCGTCAGAGCCCTCCGTAAATCTTCCCCAGAGCACGCGCGGCGTGCTGTCATCCCGATTCATGGGGAATTCCTGCGCAACGTGCAGATAATCAAACCAGGGCAGGCACGAGAGGTAAACGTTGTGCCCCGCTTCGTCCTCCTCGGCAGTCGGCAGCGGGGAAGTCGCGTCGGCTTCGGTGCGCTTCATCCGCTCGGCAAATGCCGAAAGCGGCTCGTCCGGATCCCACGGAATGGTGTTGATGCCGAAAAGGTCCCCGTCGTACGGATACGTATAGGATGGATTCAAATATGCGTTCCGATACACGTCCTCCCCGTGGATCTCATAGAGAAACGCATCGGTACGATTGATTGCGCGCATTGTGACCCAGATCATGCCCGCGTAGAACGACAGACCGTGCGCCTTGGCGTATGCATGCAGCACCGTCACGTCGAGACGGAAGGTGACACTGTAAAACGGCACTTCGAGCGCGCCGAAAAAGTCGCACCACGCACTGCGCTTCCATTTGCTCCGATCGACCTTTTCCATCCTGTTTATTGCACCCTTTCCGTTCCCAAGAACCGATTGCAGCAATGCCTGCATCCGTGCCTTCTGCACCGCCGTTCTTTGGACATTGGGCCAAAGCGGAACGGTTTTTCCCGCCCAGTCCGAAAACAGCAGCGCGGTTTCGTCCTTTGCGACATCGGTCAGCACGTCCCCCTCACGGACCGATCCGCTTTGCAGGCGCATCGATCCCGAGCTGCCGTCCTCCGAGATCAGTACGCAAACGCCTTCCTCGATGCGATCCACGGTCCAGTCCATTCTGCCGCTCCTTTGTCCGTTCTTGCAACTTATTATACCATAGCCGCTTGCGCATCGCAACGTCGAAAAAAGCGGAATGACAGATATCCTCTGCTTATGAAATCCGGAGACGGAGGGATCGACTGCTTTTCAGACGAAAAGCGGATGATGCGAACGAACGTTTCTTGTACATGGCATGTAAAAAGAGGGGATAGAATGCGTAAGTTTTTATAAAAAACAGTTTTTTCCAAAGCAAAATTCATAATTTCTACGCAATTCAGACACATTCGCATGATACACTGTCCCTAATCCCAAAGACCCAAGGAGGATTTTATGAAACGAATGATAAGCGCCCTGCTGCTGTGCGCGCTGCTGCTGACGGCTGCGCTGCCGGCATTTGCCGAGGGCGAGGATATTTATATTGATGCCGTCCACTCAAGCGACGAATACAAGGATATGCTGATGGATTCCTTCGATCGAACCGTGCTCGGACAGAATTCCAACGTCCGGGAACAGTTGAAAAAGATCCTGTATTTGGATACGGTCACCGTGGATGCCGCGGCATACAACCAAATTATCGCCGCCGTCAACAAAGCGATTACGACCGAAACGCTCTCCACAGGCGCAACGCTCGATGCCTATACCGAGTCGGACCTTGCGATCGCGGCGGAACTGATCTCCGAGATCTGCGACGCGCTCGATCTCGACTTTGCGATCGATCCAAGCATTGATTCGCAGAACGAATACGCGCGTGTGATTACGATCAAAAAGAATGGCAAGGTGCTCGGGCGGATCAACTCCGATGCGAAAACCGACGTTGCGAACCCGGCTTCCGTGCTCTGGATCGTGATCGGCGGGCTGCTGCTGCTCATGTCGCTTTGGCTCGGTTTGTGGCAGATGACGCAAAGGAGGCGTTTCGAAGCGTAATGGAAGCACTCCCAAAGAAATCGAAGACCGGCGGCAGAACGATGGCGCTGCTGTTGCCGTTTGTGCTGTTTTTTTTCGGCCTCTTTTTTGTCAGCATCTATTTGTTCCAAACGGTCGTCGAGGAGACGGCCTACTTTTCGCTGCTGGTCGGCGATACCGCTCCGCGCGCAGTAGAGGACCTCGATACCGGATTTGTGCCCGGGGAACGTCCGGCAAAGCTGACGCGCATTCCGTCCATTGCCTACGGCAAGCAGTTTGCGCGGCTTAATGTTGTTTGGGACGGCGACGGCTGGGAGATCGTCAACATCCCGGTCTATCTCGGCGCGGATAAGAGCATTCTCAAAAAGGGCGCGGGGATGTCCTATGCCTCGTTTTTCCCGGGCGAGGGCGGCTGTACGATCATTTCGGCGCATGTGACACGCCATTTTGCCGAGCTGGAAACAACGCCTGTCGGCGCAACCGTACTCCTCGAAACAAGCTACGGCCCGTACCGCTATACAGTCGCGGAACGGTTCAACGGCGTGAAGGGCACCGACCGTTGGTATATGGATTCGTCGAGCAATTACGACCTGATCCTGTATTCCTGCTATCCGCGGGACAACAGCGGTGAACGCCGCATCGAGCGCTGTGTGCTCTGCTGCACGCTCGTGGACGGGGCGGAGGTGGCAAAATGAAACTGTCGAAAGCCATCGGCACGGTTCTGCTGTGCTGCCTGCTGCTGCTCGGGACGGCGCTTGCACTTGTCACGGGGCTGTTGCGCTTTTTCGTGCTGAATCCGCACTTTTATCAGGCGTTTGTTCCTTCGGCTTCGTATTGCAGCGAACTGCGCGCCCGGATCGGGGAGAACCTCGACCATGTCGCGATCCTGTACGGACTCGAGGAAGGCGTATTGACCGAGGTCGTGACTGACGCAGACATCCGTTCCTATACCGGCGCGCTGATTGACAGCCTGTTCGACGATGCCACAACCGATACGCTGACGCTTCCGAGCTTCCCGAAAGAAGCATTTTCGGACTATCTACGCGCGCATACGGCGTACAGCGAACAGGCCATTTCGGATTTTTCCGAGGACTGTGCGGCGTCGGTCAACGACGATCTTGCAGCAATCAATCTCAGCCTGCTGGTCTCGGGCTTTTCCCGGCTTCGGAGTTCACGCCTTGCGCTGCTGTCTCCGGTGCTGCTTCTTGCTTCGCTTGCGCTGATCGGCGTGCTGATTGCAATGACGGCAACTGTTCATTCCGAATCGCCGCGCACGGGCGCCGTTGCAATCTTCGGCGGACTGTTTCTCGGAATATCGACGGTATTCGTTCCGGTCATGGTGTTCTGGCTGTTCGATTATATCGGGAGACTCAACCTTGCCGTGTCGGCGTTCCGCACCATTTTGGTCGGCATTTTGAGCACCGCGTTGTACGGCTGCCTTGCCGTGCTCGGGATGCTGCTTGGAATCAGCTTTATTCTGCTGGTGATTGCATGCGCTTTTGCCGCAAAAGGAAAGAAGCCGAAGACGAAAAAAGTTCGATAAAATTGCGACCTTTTGCCAAATTCAGACTTGACAAGCAGGCCCAAACCGTTTATAATAACTTCGGTTTTAAGCAGAGGCACCCGCTTCTCACCTGCCGGCCAAGCTGCCGCGTCAAAGAAAACAGCGTTTTGTTCGATAAGTGGGTGCATTGTGTGCCCACTATTTTATTTGGAGGTGTGTTTTCATCGCTACGCAGGAAATGCAGATCAACGA
>JAUMVL010000070.1 GCA_030530185.1 Clostridia bacterium
AGGAAGCGATCATCGGCGAACTTGAGAACAAGATTCTGACGGGCTCGCCGACGGAATTCACGTTTGAAACGACGCTGAAGCTGAAGAACAATCAGAGTGTTGTGTTCTACAACCTGGGTTACGGATCCAGCTACGAGATCACGGAAGCGGGTGCCGAAGGGTACGTAGCGAGCGTAGGCGACAAGCACGGCGCAGCGGGCGCAGGCTTGACGGTAAGCGGAACGCTGGAAGGCGAAGACGCGGAAGTTGCGTTCACGAACACGTACCAGTCGAAGGAACTCATTATTACAGCGGATTCGGCAGAGAAGACCTACGACGGTACGCCTCTGACGAAAGGCAGCTATACGAGTGAAGGCCTTGCAGCCGGAGACAGCATCGAGACGGTGACAATGACCGGCAGTCAGACAGATGCGGGTGAGAGCGCCAACGTTCCGAGTGAGGCGAAGATTGTCAATTCGGATGGCAAGGATGTTACCGGAAACTACGCAATCACGTATGTAAACGGTACGCTGAAGGTTACGCCGGTTACCGATACGATCACGGTGACGATCACGGAGCACAGCGGCACGTATACCTATGACGGCAGTGAGCAGACAGTCACAGGCTACGATGTGAGCACCGACAACGAGCTGTACAAGGAAGCGGACTTCACGTTCAGCGGCGACGCGACGGTGAAGGGCACCGATGCCGGCAGCTATGAGATGGAGCTGAAGGCGGAAGACTTCACCAACACGAATCCGAACTTCGTCAACGTCAAGTTCGTGATTGTGGACGGTACGCTGGAGATCAGCAAGCGCACAGTGACGCTGACGAGTGCATCGGGCACGAAGATGTTCGATGGCACGCCGATCCGTCGGAACAATCCGGCAACACATATCACGGTGGGCGGTGACGGATTCGTAAGCGGTGAAGGCGCAACGTATACGATTACCGGCGTGCAGACCGATGTCGGCCAGAGCAATAACACGTTCACCTATGCGCTGAATGCGAACACGAAGGCTGAGAACTACACGATCACGCAGACCCTCGGTCGCCTGATGATCCTGCCCGAAGAGGTCCCGCTGGGACTGATCGGAAGCGTCTCGTTGCTGTTCATGTCCGATACGAACCTGACTGCGGAAGGCAAGAAGGCCGATGCGTATAAGGAAACGTATAAGTGGATCAAGGAGAACAACCTGAGACTCGGCGCACTCGCAATCGTCGGAACCGGTAACGCGGTAGCGGATCGGAACGACGAAGACGCGTGGAAGCTGATCAAGGACGAACTCGATGGACTCGAGAGACAGCCCGGCTACCTACCGTATTACAACATTGCGGGCCGCAATGAAGTCAACGGCGACGAGATGGACTATGAGACCTACCTCGAGCACAAGCTCTGCGAGGTCAGCGAGTGGAACGAGTACGAGAAGGGTCAGATCTGGTACCAGCCGTATAACGAGCAGCAGCTGCTGCTGGTGGGTATCGGATACCAGAAGATCGCGGATCCGGAGACGGCAACGCAGGAAGAGCTGGATGCACAGGAAGCATGGCTGCGGTATGTGAACAACGTGGTCGCACGGTATCCGGACTACACGGTGGTACTGCTGGTGAACGACTTCATCGAGAAGGATCCGGAAGGCAGAGCGGACGAAGGCCGCCTGACTGCATTCGGCGAACTCGTTGAGGATCGGATCGTGCGGATCAACGACAACATTGCCCTGATCCTGTGCGGCAACGCGGAGGGGACGGCACGTTGGGATAAGACGTACGGTGATCGGAACGTGAATGCGATCATGTACAACTACTCGAACGACGAAGAGAACGGTCTCGGATTCTTCCGGATCGTGACGCTGAACGGGGAAGCCCATACGATCACGGTTACGACCTACTCGCCGACGCTCGACAAGGATTCGTATGACGAAGAACATCCGGAATACGACTTCTATGTGATCAACGACGCATTCTAAGCAAAGCAACAAACGAACAGCCTCCCATTTCGGGAGGCTGTTCATTTTCTGCGATTCAATGGAAAAAAGGGGCCAATGACTGCAAAGCGAGGTGGAATACAAATCGGAATGAGCGAACGACGCAAATGAATCTGGATTGAATCTCTCCGAGGGCCGTTTTCTATTGCAATTTTACAGAAAACGAATTATAATATAAAAAAATGTCGTACCCTTTGGGCAAATCGGCGGAAAGGAGCACACTTGCATTTCCATTGGAAAGTTCGAGTGACATCTCTGCTGATCGGCCTTATTTTTGTATTTCTTGGCTGTTCAAGCAACGTTGCAGCAGAGACCGATTCCATCGATAGAGCTCCTTCTGCTCGCCCGACAGTAATTCTCGTTTCGACAGCCTTTCCGACGACGTTTCAGACAACACCTTCAGCGACGACCGGGATGCAGAGTCAAACGGGCGCGTTGACGACGGATCTCGCTGCGGAGTCCACAACGTTTGAAACCATTGAATGGGATTCGACTGAGGTTCCATCGCCCCCGGTTGAGAGTGATTTGCCGCCGGCGGAGGATGAAATCGACACAAATTTGCAGGAGCCCGAGACACCGCGATATACCATTCTGATCCCGGTGCATGACGGAATCCATGAAAAACGAAACGACAAAGCGGTGATTGACTATTCGCACATCGAGGAAGGCTACTTCATGTTTCGGCGTTTGGCTGATACGAATCATCGGTTCAAGGTCCTGGTCAAAAAAGGCGGCGTGACATACAACTATAACGTTGACAACGGGGAGTGGGCGGCCTTTCCGCTTTCGGAAGGGGACGGATCGTATTCCGTCAGCGTGCATGAGAACATTTCCGGCACCAAGTATGCCAACGTTCTTTCGGTATCCTTTCAGGCCAAGCTTGATGATCCGTTTGCTCCGTTTTTACGGCCGAATCAGCATGTCAATTATGAGGATGCTCCCAAAACGATTGCCAAGGCCGTCGAACTGACCGAAGGCTGCAGCGGCCCGCTCGAAAAGGTCGATGCTGTTTATGACTATATTACAAGCAATATCAACTATGACTACATTCTTGCAGCCACGGTTGAGACCGGGTATCTGCCGGATCTCGATCGTGTCCTGACGAGAAAACGCGGAATCTGCTACGATTATTCGGCTTTGATGACGGCTATGCTGCGCTGTCAGAACGTCCCGTGCAAGTTGGTATTCGGCTATGTCGGAAAAATCTATCACGCATGGATCAGTGTGTGGGTTGAGGAGGAAGGCTGGGTACAGGTCATTTACTTTGATGGGAAGTCATGGCAGCGAATGGATCCGACGTTTGCGGCGGCCGGAACCAGTGAGGAAGCCGTCAAAAAGTACGTCGGCAACGGAAAAATTTACGCGGTAAAATTCAGTTTTTGAGAGGAAACGATATGAAGCAACTTTCCAATGATGAAGTCAGCACACTTATGAGAGAGCTTGCTTACCTGATCCATGCGGGGATGGGCAATGCGGATGCCCTGTCCCTGATGGCAGAGGAAGCGGATCAGAATCAATCCTTATTGAAGCAGATGGCGGAGGCGACGGATGACGGCGCGCCGCTCAGCGAAGCGTTTGCGTCAGCCGGTGTATTTCCGGTGTATGTGGCGAAGCTCTTGCGCGTAGGGGAGCGTTCCGGCCGCACCGAGGAGACGCTGAACGCGCTTGCCGATCACTATGAAGGACGGGAGAGACTGGGGCGGCAGCTTCGCACAAGCCTGCTGTATCCGGCGATTTTACTGCTCATAATGCTGGTTGTGATTGTCGTTCTGCTTGTCTATGTTCTGCCAATTTTCGACCGCGTATACGCGCAGTTCGGCGTGACCATGACGGGTGTTGCGGGCGGCCTGCTGTCCTTTGGAAGATGGATGAGCGGCAGCATGCCGGTGCTGTGCGGCCTGCTCGGCATTGCGGTTCTGGCATGCCTTGCGCTGGCGGTATCCGACAAGGCCCGGACGGCGCTCGTCTCCTTCTGGCGCAAAAAGCGGGGCGACAAGGGCGTCTCGCGACAGGTCAACGATGCGCGCTTTGCCATGGCGCTGTCGATGGGCCTGCATAGCGGAATGCCGATTGAAGAGGCGCTGCAGTTGGCCGCGCAGGTGCTCGAGGAAGTTCCGTCTGCGAAAGAGCGGGTTGACCGCTGCATCAAAGCGATGGAGGACGGCGAGACGCTTGCAAAAGCCTTGGAGGAGTCGGATTTGATGCCGAAAACCGAGTGCCATCTGCTTGCGGCGGGCCTTCGGAGCGGCGTCGGCGATCTTGCAATGGAACAGATTACGGCACGAATGAGCGAACGCAGCGAGCTTGCCATCGCGGAAAAGGTGAGTCGTGTAGAGCCTACGCTGGTCATCATTACGTCCCTGCTTGTCGGCATGATCCTGTTGGCTGTGATGCTGCCTTTGATGAACATCATGTCTACCATCGGTTAAGGAGTCTATGGAGAAGAAACGGATAACTGCATACCTCGGGAAAGCGCTTTTGTGGCTGGCGCTTCTGGTTTTGGTGCTCGCGTTGTTCTTCCACGGACTGAAAAATGTCACGGAGGAGGTCTCCGAACAGGGCAGAACAAAGCTGGAGGATGCGGTACGGCGCGCTGCCGTGGCTTGCTATGCGGCGGAAGGCGCTTATCCGCCGGATGTGACCTATATGATCGAGCATTACGGGCTCTCCGTGGATGAATCACGGTATATCGTGCATTATGATATTTTTGCGGAAAATCTGATGCCCGACATTACGGTACTGGATAACGTGCAATGAACGAGACGAAATCATCGCAAAAACAGAATATGAGCGGACTCATGGTACTGCTGCTGTTCGGCATTTTTGCAGTATGCATTCTTTCCGTGCTGCTTTCGGGAACGCGAATCTATGATCGGCTGACGGAGCGCGACAAGATCACGTTCGACACGCGCTCGGCAGTGCAATATCTGGCGACTCGCATTCATCAGGCGGAAAACGCAGCTTCCCTGACACTGGAGTCTGCCGAGGGCGGCACGATGCTTCGCATTGCGCAGGCATACGGAGAGGAGCTGTATGAGACGCTGCTCTATTGTCACGACGGGTGGTTGTGCGAACTGTTTGTTCCGGCCGGAGAGGAATTCGAGCCGGATGCGGGGGAACGGATCTTGCCCGTAGAGCGTATGATCGGCACGATCGACAACGGCCTTTTGACGTTGTCGGTGGCGGATGAAAACGGGGAGCAGACGATCTCGCTGCTGCTTCGCGGAGGGGAGGTGCATCCATGAATCGGAGTAAAGCTCCCCTTGCATTGATGGGACAGCTGCTGATGGTGCTGTTCTTCGCCTTGACGGCAGCGATCTGCCTGCAGGCGTTTGCAAAGTCGGAAATCATCTCACAGAACAGCGCCAACCGTGATGCAGCGTCGCTGATTGCGCAGAACGCTGCGGAAACGCTCAAGAGCGTGCACGGCGATCTCGATGCGGCTTGCGCACTGCTCGGCGGGAAAACGGAACACAACGTTTGGCAAGCGTCCTTCGATCGGAACGGCGCATGGACGGAAGCAGGGATTTACCATTTGACGGTGAAACCGAGTTCTGACACCCAAGCGGGGTTGGGCCAGGCACAGATCTGTGTGTCGGATCAAGCGGGAAAGGAACTGGTTGCATTGCAGTGTATGTGGCAGGAGGGATTGGAATGAAAGAGCATTTTTCGATCTCGACGCTCGGCGGGACATCGCTGATGATGATCTTTGCGGTCCTTTGCTTGACCGTGTTCGCCGTGCTGTCCCTGTCCACGGCAAAGGTCGGCGACCGGCTTTCTCAAAGTACGCAGGACGCGGTACAGGCGTACTATGCAGCCGACAGCGAGGCGGAGCAGATTCTGGCGGCGCTGCGGCGCGGAGATTACGTGGATGAGGTGGAGGAGAACGGGTTCGTGTATTCCTACCGTTGCCCGATCAACGAGCGGCTCAGCCTGTATGTGGAGGTGGAAATCAAGGACGACACCTACAACATTCTGCGTTGGCAGGCGGCAGTCGACGAAAGCATGATTTCGGAAGCGCAAGAGGTTTGGGACGGCGTTTCGCTGCCCGGGATGTAAGGAGGCAAATTGCATGAATCTGATGGAATATATCACAATGGCAACGCAGCAGCGCGCGGCAGATCTGTTTCTCTTAGCCGGCGCTCCGGCCTGCATCCGCATGGATAAGACGCTGCAGCCGCTGGATGACAAAAAGCTGCTTCCGAATGATACGGAGGCGTTGGTCAAAGAGCTATACCGATTGGCGAACCGTGAAATGGACCGGTTCTATCAGACCTGGGATGACGATTTCTCGTTTGCCGTTCCCGGCCTTGCCCGGTTTCGCGTAAACACGTATCGGCAGCGCGGTTCGATGGCGGCCGTCATCCGGGTCGTGTCCTTCACAATTCCGGATTGGAAGGAACTGCACATTCTGCCGCAGATCATTGATTTGTCCAAGCTGACCAACGGCATGGTCCTCGTGACGGGCGCGGCGGACAGCGGAAAGTCCACCACGCTTGCGTGCATCGTCGATGAGATCAACAAAACGCGTTCCTGCCACATTATCACGCTGGAGGACCCGATCGAATATCTGCATCGCGACCGGATAAGCATTGTGAGCCAGCGAGAGGTGACGATCGATACCGCGACATTCCCGACGGCGCTGCGGGCATGCTTGCGCCAAAGCCCGGACGTCATTCAACTCGGGGAAATGCGCGACATGGAAACGATCCGCGCGGCCATGACCGCGGCGGAGACGGGACATTTGCTTTTAACCACGCTGCATACGCGCGGCGCGGTCAGCACGATCGACCGCATCGTCGATACGTTTCCGGCCGAGCAGCAGGAACAGATTCGAATCCAGTTGTGCTCGGTGCTGCATACGGTTATTTCCCAGCAGCTGCTGCCGACCAAAAAAGGCGGCTTGATTCCGGCATTTGAGATCATGCATATGAACAAGGCGATCGCAAGCCTGATTCGCGATCGCAAGATCCATCAGATCGACAACACAATCGCTTCCGGTGCGGCGGAGGGTATGATTTCTATGGATCAGTACATTCTGAATCTTTACCAGGCGGGCGAGATCGAACGGGATACCGCGATCCGCTTTGCGCGAAATCCGGAGCAGCTGATGCGAAAGCTGAATGGATGACCCAAAAGAAGAAACAGACACGACTTCTGTCGTGTCTGTCAGACTGTCGAAAAAGGTGTCAGACCATTTGCAGCAGACAAGGTATCAATTATAGTTATACGAAGAAAAGGTGATGAAGAGCGATTCCGTAAAGGGTGTTTTCAAACCTTGCCGAAGAAAACAGCCTTCCCCTTGAGGGGAAGGTGCCGTTAGGCGGATGAGGTGTCAGCGCAGGCGAAACAAACCATGCGCAACGGGACGCCGGGGTCGGCGTCCCCTACAATGCTTTTTACGTGTCCACCTCATCAGTCAACTGCGTTGACAGCTTCCCCTCGAAGGGGAAGCCTTTTTCGTAAAAAGCGCACTTATACACCACCGACACGTCAGTAGTGATACCCTCCTGCGTCTGGACGTGCGTTTTCTGCTGCCGCCTTTTTTTTCCAGTCGACCGGAAAGTATAGCGTGAACCTGACTAGAACGGGTCAGGGATGTCCCTTCAAGCGAAAAGCCGGGGCAATTCAACCTCGGCTCGACATTTGTCCGGACAAATGTCCTGCTTATTAACCTATACGACAAAGCAGAAAGAATGCGACATCTGTTATACAAACAGGAATTTACCGACGTATCAAAACGCCTTTCATATACTGCGTTTCATTATGCGTTTTGTATACTTCCAGCTTTTCTTCTTCCGTACAACCTACCAGTATTTTGATTTCTGAATCTCTCTTCATTAAATCAACGATACACATGATGGCATCAATCTTTTTGTCACTGCTTCCGACCCATACATCAATTCCTGCACCATCCATAGAGGCGGTATCTTTCAAATATCCATAGTCAACCTTATAGATGAAGTTTGGGAATCTGGGATGAGCAGAGCCTTTGGGCCTGTCGATCACGATTTCTGAATTGCTTACCAATTCATCTAACGCTTTCCAGAAATCCTCGTTATAGTCATCCACATTATCGCCTCCTTACAAACACCGATTTATGTAATTGATTCTAGCATAGGTACTATGGAATAACAACAATCAACTTGAAATCATGAAAATGAACAGCGCGGCTGCCCGAAGACAACTGCGCTGTACTTGCCGAAAGGAAATCGTTGAACCTTGAGATATCCCCTTGACAAACCTCGTCCGATTCCACCTTTTCTTTGATTTTTGCCGCAAATAAGCCGGTTTTCCTCCCTCTTGCGGTACTCTTGTACAGCTTTGGGTGATGGCAACGCGCGGGAAGCGCGTTGCCACCGCTGGAACGAAGCGAAGCGGTGTGGAATCGGAGAAACCGGCTTCTGCCATCCTTTACGGGAGTCTGT
>JAUMVL010000071.1 GCA_030530185.1 Clostridia bacterium
GCCATATTCCGTCTCCCGGTTCAGATAAGCCGTCATGCAGTCGAGATAGGCTTGTTCCGGGACGCCCCATTTCGCATGGAACCAAGCCGCCGTCGCGTTCTTCAGCTCCGGCCGGTCGCGCAGGGTGATACAGGAATAGCCCATTAGATTGTGCAGCGCCTCCGGGTTGTTCTTGGTGATCGCTCCGAGCTTTTCACAGCGTTGCATCGACGGGCAGTCCCCGCAGGTCTCGATTGCCTTTTCTCTCGCGCACGCGCGGATGGGGCACAGGGAATCGCAGTAGATCGTCTTCACGCCGGGAATCCTGCATCCGGTGCAGTTTATCATCTCCGGCGTGATTTCCACGCCGTTGAGCTCTGACCAAAGCGCCGCCACCTTCCGGCGCATGGCGTCGTCGTTGTTCGCCGTGGCAAGCCGGGCCTCACAGCGCTCGCAGTCCAGCCCGCAGTAAGCAATATATTTCATACTCTTTCCTTTCCGTATGTCTCGATAAAGTGGCGACTAAACGCCTCGATCTGCGCCATGGCGGTCTCTGTTTTCTCCGGCTCCCGGTCGCAAAGACGGATGAGGGCGGAGATCGGCGTCGTATAGGCAAAGGCGAGCATGGCGGGATCGTCCCGGCGCAGCAGCCCCTTATCCATCATCCCTTGGAAGATCGGCGTGAACATCTCGGTAAGCCCGGTCAAAAAATGCTTTGTCGCAAGCTCCTTGGCGCGGTCGTCTCGGAACTGTTCCAGCGTCAGCACCTTGCGCGTCATGACAATCCTTTCATCATGGACCGTGAAGCTCACCATGCGCATGGTCATGTTCACCAGCTCATCCAAGGTATTCGGAACAGGCGGAAGATGCTCCGCCGAGCCGAAACGCGCGCCGTAATAGGCGATCATCTCGTCCAGCAGCGCATTCCAAATCGCTTCCTTGCTCTCATAGTGCTTATAGATTCCGGACTTCACCAGCCCGAGGGACGCGCTGAGCTCCCGGATGTTTGTCCCGTCATACCCCTTTTGAGAGAACATCTCCAGCGCCGCAGCAAGGATTCTTTCTTTCGTGTCGTTCGCCATAAGCTCCTCCTTCTAACCCGTCAAGTGATCTTTCGTTCACCATTATAGTGACCGCTCGTTCACTTGTCAAGAGCCTCTTACTATTTTTCTATACAAGCATTTCTTCGCGCAGATGGATCGCTACGCCCTGACAAAATGATGAACACAACCTTCCGCATCGGAATGCCCTTCATACGCCCGTAACGGAACAGAATCAAAACTGATCTCCCGTTTTCAAACATTTTCCTATGCAAAATCGGAGAAAGCCTCGCTTCTCCGATTTTTTGTTCCTGATATGCTTTTGCTTGCTTTTTTGAAGCGGCATCGGTTGCCCTCTACGGAAACACTATACATAAATCATCTCATTGTATACGGTCTCCCGCACCCGCGCCTGAATATTGTTCATAGCGCCGACCCACGCCATTTGATCTCTTCGTTTCAGCTCCTCGGTCACGCCCTCCGCCCGTTTCATTTGTTCGGTCAGGTTCCACATCATATCCTGTGCCTGCTTCTCAACGTCGGCAAGGTGATCGTTCAGCTTCCCGGAAAACAGCAGTCCGTAATACACTTCCTGCCGATACTTTTTCAAATACTCCCTGCGCCGCGCGCCCCAAATCCCGATTGGTCTTGCGGGTGGTTCATCCTCTCCAGCAACGATGTAATAATCGCCAACCAATTCATATTCCAGTCCATTCAGCTCATCCCTAATGTACTTTTCCATATTTCGCTCCTCCTTTTGTCTTTCTGCTCACAGCATAACAAAAGTCATAAAGACAGACAAATGTGCGAAATGTGTATGTGGCTGCCTCTCAAAAACAATTTAACCAAGTCCGTTATCAACACTCGCACCAAGAAAAAAGTCCGATGTTCTCGGACTTTTTTCATACTCCAAAATGTCTTTTGAACGCATTTTTTCGCTCAAAATCGGTCAATTCCTGTATTTTTACGGTACTTTGATCAAGCAGGTCTGTGAAGTAAACAGGACACAGCAGGAGTCAAGCTTCCCGCTGTGTTTCCTTTAACGATTAACGATTGAACCCATTTGCCGATTCATCCCGATCAAAAATGCGACGAGGACTTTTCGATCCCCGCCGCATTGTCTTATTTCGGTCTCATTAGATGCGGAAGTTTGCGCCGGCAGTCTGCAGCTCGGTCATGTGGCGGAACAGGCTGTTTTCCCTGGCAAGCAATTCCTTGGGGCTGCCCTGTTCTGCCACCCGACCATCCGCAAGGACCACGATCTTGTCGGCGTTCTCCACGGTGCGCATCCGATGCGCGATGACCAGGACGGTTTTGCCCCGAAGCAAGCGGGACAGCGCGCCCTGCACCTTGGTTTCGTTCTCCACGTCCAAAGAAGCCGTCGCCTCGTCCAGCAGGACAATCGGCGCGTTTTTCAGCAGCGCGCGGGCGATGGAAATGCGCTGGCGTTCGCCGCCGGACAGCTTCGCGCCGTTCTCGCCGATCGGGGTATCGTAACCATTGGGGAGCTTTTCCACAAACTCGTCGCAGTTGGCGGCCTTTGCCGCCGCGCGAACCACCTCGTCCGTCGCGCCGTGCTTGCCGAGCCGGATGTTCTCCATCACAGTATCGTCGAACAGCACCACGTCCTGAAATACCATCGAATAATCCGTGAGCAGCGTCTCCGGGTCGATCGTGGAAATATCCACGCCGCCGACCGTAATCTTGCCCTCCGAATGGTCCCAAAGCCGCGCCGCAAGCCGTGCGCAGGTGCTCTTTCCGGAGCCGGAGGGACCCACCAACGCGGTAACCTCGCCCTCCTTGGCCGTGAAGCTGACGCCCTTCAATACCTGCTCGTCGTCATAGGCGAAGCCGACCTTGTCAAACACGATGTCGTGCCCGTTCGGCGTGAAGCGCTCCACGCCCTCGGCGGTCTTCGTATCATACAGCTCCATCAAACGGTTTGCGGAGACCTGCGACACGAACATTTCCGCGATCAGCGCCAGCGCCTGATCGAACGGCGCATACACGCGGGTGATGACCAGCAGGAACATGAACAGCAGCATAAAGTCGATCTTGCCGGAAAGAATCAGCGTCGTTCCGGTCAGAATCGTGGTTGCTACGCCGAGGCGCATGATCACGCTTGCCGCGTTGACAAAAATACCGGTGAAAAGCTCGCCGTGAATCATTGTGGATTCGTGCGCGTCGATCTTTTCATACAGATCCTTTAGAAAGCGGTCCTCCTGATTGGTGGCGCGGATCTCCCGCATATTCTCCAGCGTTTCCTGCATGCCGTCGGACGCGCGAAGCCCGGCGGCCTTGGTCAGCTCGGAACGCTTCTTCAACAGCTTGCGACTGCCGAACAGCAGCGCGAACGCAACCGGAACGCCCCACAGGCACGCAATCGCCATCCGCCAATCATAGAGCAGCAACATCACCGCAATGATCGCCGTGGAGAGAAACGCGCCGTAGAGATAGCCGAGGCAATGCGACCAAACGTGCTCCAATCGGTTGACGTCGCCCATGATCGTTTCGGTCAGATCGGCGAGGTCCCGCTTTCCGAAATAGCCGAGCGGAAGCTTACGCAGCCGTTCCGCAAGCGAGATGCGCATATTCTTCACCTCGCCGTAGACCAGCCCGTAAGTGGCCTTATACTGCTCCAAATGCGTGACAAACGAGAGAATGAGGAATGCGGCCACAAGAAGCAGAATCCAAATTGCGTTCGGCAGCGGCGCGCCGTCCAGCAGCGTGTCCATAAACCGGCTCATCAAAAGATACAGGATGCCCATGCCGCCCATCACGACGAGGTTGGTAACGACGGTCCAAAGCGTTCCCTTCTTCGTGTTTTTCAGACCCTGATCGGACAGAGCGTACTTACGCTGAAAATTCTTTCCGAACATTTCACTTCACCTCCCGATCCGTCTGCGTCGCTTCGCCGTCCGCGGAAATTTTCCATTTGACCGCTCGGTTGTAATCCTCCCACATCCGGGCGTACAGGTCGCCATGGCGCAGCAGCTCGTCATGCGTGCCTTCCTCGACCTTGCGCCCCTCGTCCAGCACCACGATCTTGTCCGCGCCGAGCACGGTGGAAAGCCGATGGGCGATCATAATGACCGTGCGCCCCTCGGTCAGCTTGCGGAGCGCCTGTTGAATCAGCGCCTCGTTCTCCGGATCGGCAAAGGCCGTGGCCTCGTCCAGCACGACAATCGGCGCGTCCTTTAGGATCGCTCTTGCCAGCGCCACGCGCTGCTGCTCGCCGCCGGACAGATAGGTGCCGTCCGTGCCGATCAGCGTATCGACGCCGTTTGGCAGTTTTTCCAAAATATCGTCGCATTGTGCGGCCGAAAGCGCCGCCAGCACCTGCTCACGGGTCGCGCCCGGTCTTGCAGCCCGCACATTTTCCAGGATGGAGGTTTTGAACAGGTGTGTGTTTTGGAACACGAACGCCACCTGCTCCATCAGCGCATGGGGATCGGTTTGCCGCACGTCCACGCCGCCGACCTCCACACAGCCGGAGGTCACGTCCCAAAAGCGCGGGATGAGACTCGCCGCCGTGGTCTTGCCGCCTCCGGACGGGCCGACGAGCGCCACGGTCTGCCCCGGCTCGACCGAGAACGAAACATGATCGAGGGCCGGAACGTCCGCGCCCTCATAGGTAAAGCACACATCCCGGAACACAACGCTGTTGCCCTTCGGCGCTATGGGGCTTTTTGTAATCTCCATGGTCGGCGCGCGCATGTCCTGCTCGATCCGACCGAGAGCGGTGCTTGCCAGCATCATGCCGCTTGCCGCGAACATGATCTTTGCAAGGGCGGTGGAAACGATCGCGGAGAAGACCGCGTAGAACACGAAGTTGGTAACAAACTGCGCAAAACTGCCGTTCCCTATCGCCGCGGGTGCGATCAAAAGAGCGACCGGCACCAGGAAAATGAACGCGCCCTCCGTGAAGGTCAGGTTCAGCGCCTGCGGAACCTTGCAGACGTCCGCCTGATAATGCTCTGCCTTGGCGCTGTAATCCTCAATCGCCTGGCGGAACGCGCGGAACGAATACACGGTCTGCTGAAAGACCTTGACGACAGGGATTCCGCGTACATATTCGGTTCCCGCCTTGCTCATCGTGTCCTGCGCCGCCTGGTATTCGGCCATCAGCTTCGCGTTCTTGCCGCCCATCATGGCAAACATCGCAAGCACGGACGCCACCGCTGCCAAGAGGCACGCCGCGCCCATGCGCCAATCGAATACGAACATCAATACGACCATCACGAGTACCATCGCCACGGTCCCGACGATGTCCGCTAAATTGTGTGCGAGCAGCGTCTCGGTTTCCGAGGCCGCACCGTCCAAGCGGTTGCGCAGCAGACCCGACGCGTTGTTGTCAAAATAGCCCAGCGGCGCCTTCATCAGATGCGCCATGCCTTGCTTACGAATGTTCGACGCCGTGCGGAATGCCGCAAGGTGCGTACACATCAAGGCAGCGAAGTACACGACGATCCCGGCCACAGCGAACGCAAACGCCATCCAGCCGTAGCGGGCGATGCCCGTTGCCTGCGTCCAATTCGGCGCGACGGCGATCAGATCCCGCGCCACCAGCCAAATGCAGATGTACGGCAGCATCCCAAGGACCATGGCGATCGCCGAAAGCCCGAGGCCCAAAAACGTCAGTGCCTTGTAGCTGCCGGTATAGCCGAGCAGCACGGCAAGGTCGCTTTGTTTCTTTTCCTGCATACCCGTTCCTTCCTTTCACTTTGATTTCTGACCGGCGCTTATCCACGCAGATGCGTTAAAAAGCCGCGCCGACCGCCCTCGTCCACAACCTTCATGGCAATGCGGGTATAGAGCTTAAGCTTCCGTTTGAGTTGTTTGCGCGCCGCACCGAAGAACGGACGCTCCTCGATAAGCGTCATGCCGCACCGCGTAGCGACGCTTTGCCCGTTGTCCGCCGAAAAATGCAGCTCGGCGTCCTTGTTCCCGGTCTTTTTGATGTAATCGTTGGCGTACTTGATGGCCTGGTGCGTCATAGCATCAAAGATTACTTCCACGTTCGGGAACGTTTCCTTTAATTGCCGCAAAAAGCCGATCACCCGCTCCTCTTCAAAATACTGGAACACACCGATCACGGTCACCAGCGTCGGACGGGACTTGTCGATCTCTTCCGTCCACGCAAAATCAAACATATCGCCCGCGATCAGACGCTCGTTTTCGGATTCGCCGAGAACCCTGCGCCGCGCCTCAATCACCTTCGACAGATCCATTTCATAAAAGACGACGTCCTTGCCCGGCTTCACGCGAAAATATGCGGTCTCCAGGCCGCAGCCGACGTTGACGATGTTGCACACCGGACGCTTTGCGATAAAACTCTGTATCATCCGATCGGTATTGTAGAAGCGGCACGCGCCCGCCATCTGAAAATACTCGCTGGACTTTGCCGCGATCTCGGCATACGGCATTTCACCTTTCAGCGACAGCGCCTTTTCGTCGTAGAAGTATTCCGGAAAATGTTCCGAAACATAGATCCTTGCAGTCAGCGGAATATACAGGGTATCCGCCACACCCTCCAATTTACTCATGCGTTTGCCTCCTTGAATTCGGTGTGAACGACAAAGAATTTGTCGCGCTTGGATCGGATATAGAGCCTTGTCAGCGGGCTATAGGAAACGCCCGGCACCGGATAGCCCTCCAGATAGCTTTTTTGTACGACCCTGCCAATGTCCTTACTCATGGCGGGAAGCTCCTTTTCGGCGTTTTCCATTGTGAAAGTCATTCTTGTTGCGTTGCTTGTCATGCTGACCTGCGCGTTGCCGCCGGACAACCCCTTTTGGCTGATAAAATCAAAGATGAACCACCCGCCCTTGAAGCGCTTTGCCATCGCCGCGATCAGCTTTTGCACATCCGGATCGGTCAGATAATGCAGAACGCCTGCGGCAAGGAAGATGACGCCCTTTTCGGGATCGAACGGGACCGTATCGAACCAACGGTGATCGGTGATATCCGAGACAACGTTGCGCTCCTGTTCACCCTTTGGAATGTACTTTTCCCGACAGGCGATCACATCCGGAAAATCCACGTTGATCCAAGGATTCGTCTCATTCCCGATCTGCCGCCTTAGGCACGAAAGCCCCGCGCCAAGCTCCACAACCGTCGCCTGCGGATGATCCATGAGAAAGTCCCCGATCTCACAGGCAAAATCATACTGCCGGATCGCGCCCGCAAGCGCCGCGCATTGCAGACGATACAAGGGCGTCGGCGGGCGCTTTTCGCCCATTTCCCGCAGGATGCGCACCGCGTCATGATCCGGCAAAATCATGGGCAGCTTTTTGACCGCGATCGCGCGGCTCCAAAGCGGGATACACAGCGTGCGCTCCACGCTGTCTTTTTTCAGTTCGCTCATAAAGGCCTCCTAAATGCTTTGAGACCGCTCCCAGCCGTCTCCGGCGTCGGTATCGTGCCGCACGAAGCGAAAATCACAGACGTCGCCGCCCTGGCAGAGCGTTTGGGTGCGAATAAAGTCCGTGTAATGCAGGCTCCCATAGTTGATGATGTCCGCGTGGCAGCACATGGCGCCGAGCTTTAAGAGGTTGCGCTTTGTTAGAATCTTTGCATAAATGCACTCGTTGCATTCAAAGTGAAACTCGTTCTTCGGATCGTCCTTGTGCCAGGTATAGCGCCACCCGGTCCCCGATTTTTTCGAAAAGCCAAGCGGCACGACCTTCTTCATCAGCGGGAGGAAGAAGCCTGCCTTCGAGAGCTTTTGCATGCCGGAGGGATCGAGAAAGCTCCACATCTCCTCCGAAACAAATCGATACGCCTCCGCTTCGCTCCTGCCGTGCTTTTGCAAAACCTCGTACAGCGCGATGGACGTTAAAATCTGCGCCATATGTTCATAGTTGCCCTTGTCGCAATAGGCCCGCTCCTCTTGGATCAGCTCGCGCATGCGCGTATAAACATCCTCCCGGACATCCTGCGGCAACGTAGGAAAAACCTTTTGATAGCGACTGATCGCTACCATCGCCTTCGGCTCATACGGTTTCATCGTTTCACCTCATTTATACGGATTGTCCTGCTCGAACACCGGCGGCCAATAAGGCAGCGGCTCGCGGGTGGTGTCCAGCTTGAAATCGCAGTAATCGCCGTCCATAAAACAGGTATGTTCCCGGTAGAGCGGCGCGCCGAGCACCCCGAACATTACGTAGTCCAGGTTGCAGATGTACGGCATATATTCCTCATAGCCGTATTTTCTGGCGAAAATCACCTGCGGGCAGACCAGATTGTGATAGCTGAACGCATAGCCTTCCTCCGGCGGAATCTGCGTCTTGGTCTCAAAACTGCCGGGGTTCTCGGCGGCGTTTGCGGCGTTTTTCGCGTCCTTTTTCAAAAACATTTTG
>JAUMVL010000072.1:0-237 GCA_030530185.1 Clostridia bacterium
GTCCTGGCGCCTTTATTGAACAGTCCCTTCAACAAAGTTTTTATGGTTGCAGGGGGGCCTTTCGTCCGATGCGGCCCTTTAACAGCAGCAGGCCCGCGCCGCATAGGACGACCGCGATTCCGCAGGCGGCGCGCACGGTCAGCGTTTCGCCGAGGAACAGCACCCCGATCAACGCGCTGACGATCGGCATCAGCAGCAGGTACAGCTTGACCTGGTAGACCTCGTGCCGCTGCAGGT
>JAUMVL010000072.1:247-8372 GCA_030530185.1 Clostridia bacterium
AGATTCCGGTTTGTGCCAGACCGCCGAGCGCGATCTGCCATGCATTTTGGGAAACGACGACGCCGAGGCGGGGCAGATCGCCCGCAATCGCCGAAGCGATCGTGAACAGCAGCAGCACGGTGAGGTTGTTGAAATAGGAGATCATGTCCGGATCCGCGTCGTAATGCTGCTGCGCATGCTTGATGACGAACGCGTTTGCCGCAAGCGATCCGGCCGACAGCAGGAAAAACAGGTCGGTCCAGCGCACGGCTCTCCAATCGAACTCGATGTTCAGCACCAACAGGACGCCGAACAGCATAATCAGCGTTCCGATCCAGTCAATCGCGGTCAGGCGCTTGCGATACACAAGCACCGTGACAAGGTTTGCCATCAGAACATCGGTTTTCAGCAAAGCGGTGCCCGTGCCGAGCGAGCCGTGCGCATACCCGAGGTTGGCAAACAAATCGCCCAAAAACCCGATGCAGCCGATCACAAGCAGAATCCACAGCCGCTTGCCCTGTCGAAACAGATCGGGAAACTTGCCCATGATGAGCAGCTGCACGGTCAAAAACACCCACGCCGCGGCGCGCAAAAGCCCGCCCGCAAGATACGGCGAGCCGGCTTTGGCAACCATATATTTGGAGACGGCGTAAAAGATCGACCAAAAGAGAATCATCCCCGCGATCAGCCCGCCGGATTGCAAACGCTGTTTCATGCCCGTTGGATAAGCGTCCCCCTTATTTGCCGTACACCTTGTCCTCGATCGCGCGGACCTGAACGGCAAACTTTTTCATGTTCTCCTTGCGCCAGTCCTCGAGGTCCTGGCACCATTCGGTGGCAAGGAACGTCTTGGCCATCTCGACCGCCATCTCGGGGCCGACGATCCAGCCGCCCATGCAGAGGATGTTCGCGTTGTTGATCGCACGCGCCATTTTGGCCGCATAAACGCCTTCGCAGGCGACCGCGTAAACGCCCTTGAATTTGTTCGACACGACGCTCATGCCCGCGCCGGTGCCGCAGATCAGAATCGCCTTGTCATACGTGCCGTCCGCCACAAGCGGCGCAACCTTGTCCGCCACCGCATAGTACGGGATCACGTGCTCGAGATCGGTCGTGCCGAGATCGTCTACGGCAAAGCCCAGTTCGCAAAGGGCCGCTTTGACGGCTTCCTTTGCCGCAAAGCCCGATTTATCGCTTCCGATTGCCAGTTTCATTTCTTCGTTCCTCCTTATTGCTGCGCCAACGCGTTTTTTGCCGCCTTGACGATATGGTCCTTGGTGAGTCCGAGCGCTTCCTTGAGATACGGCAGCCTGCCGACCTCGCCGAAGCGATCCATGATCCCGACCGCATAGCAGGGAATCCGCTCGGCGGCGAGCGTTTCCAAAATGGCCGAATGCAGTCCGCCGATCACGTTGTGATTCTCCACGGTCAGCACTCTGCCGGTCTTGCGCGCGGACCGCAGCACGGTTTCGCGGTCAATCGGCTTGATCGTGTGCACGTTGATCACCTCGCACAGAATCCCCTCCGCTTCGAGCTCCTCCGCCGCCGCAAGCGTGTCGGCCGTCGGAAGTCCCGATACGAAGATCGAAAGATCCCTGCCCTCCTTCAAAAGATCCGCCTTGAACAGATCGAACGAATACCCCTCGCCGAACACCTTGGGCAGCTCCTTTCGGAACAGGCGCACATACGCCGCACCGTCATACGCGTTCAAAACCGGCATTGCCGCGCGCAGCTGCACTTCGTCGGCCGGCTCAAAGATCACAAGGTTCGGGATCGAGCGCAGCACGCCGATGTCCTCGACCGACATGTGCGTGCCGCCGTTCAGTTCGGCGCCGATGCCGCCGTCGGTCCCGACGATCTTTACATTCAGGCCCGCGTAGCAGACCGAAATCGCGATCTGATCGCAGATCCGGCGCGATGCAAACGGCGCAAACGTTTCGATATACGGCTTGAAGCCGTAGGATGCAAGGCCCGCGGCGATTGAGCACATGCTCTGCTCCGCGATGCCGCATTCAAACATCTGCTTCGGGAAGCGCGGATACAGCTTGCGCGTCGCCGTCGAATTGGACAGGTCCGCGTCGAGCACGAGTACGTGCCGGTCGGCCTCCATCAGCTTTGCCATACAGTCCGCGTATGCCGCTCTCATTTCCATGCTGCATCCTCCCCTCTGATCTCTGCAATAGCGCGAGCGGCGTCTTCCTTCGAGAACGGCGCATTGTGATTGCCCGCGCCCTTTGCGATCACGAACGATACGCCGCAGCCCTTGACGGTATGCAGCAGCACCATCGTCGGCTTTCCTTTGCCGCGATTGGCCTTTGCCATCGACACCGCCAGGCGTACCGCATCGATATCGTTGCCGTTTTCGACCTCAATGACGTCCCAATTGAAAGCGCGCCACTTTGCCGCAAGCGGTTCGAGGTTGCCGACATCGGATACCGCGCCGTCCACCTGCAGGCCGTTGCAGTCGGTAAACGCAATCAGGTTGTCGAGCTTGTAGTTGCCCGCAAACATTGCGCTCTCCCAGATCTGACCCTCCTGCGATTCGCCGTCGCCGATGATCGTGTAGATCGTTGCGCCGTCGTCCTCCAGTTTCGAGCCGAGCGCGATGCCGACCGCCGCCGAAAAGCCCTGTCCGAGGCTGCCCGTCGTCATGTCAACGCCCACCGTCCGGTTCCGATCGCAATGGCTCGGGAGCATCGTCCCGCCCTGGTTCAGCGTCAGCAGCAGTTCATGGTCGAAATAGCCGCGCCGCGACAGCGCCGCATACACCGCGGGGCCCGCATGTCCCTTCGAGCAGATCAGCCGGTCACGCCCGGGCATGGTCGGATTTTGGGGGTCGATATGCATCGCCTCAAAGTACAGCACCGCAAGCAGCTCGACAATACTGAGGCTCCCGCCGATATGGCCGACTCCGACCTCGGCGATGCTCTCGCAGATATCGCAGCGCAGTGCTTTGCAAAGCTCTCGCAAATCCTGTTTCAAGATAAACCTCCGTCCCGTTTTTCGAGTCACATAATACGTTCCCATCTTATGCCCGATTCGTTCCTTTGTCAATGAAAAAACAATATTTCGCGTACGATTGATTGACAGAACCGCGCAATTTGATTATGATGAAGAAAAAACGAAGGAGCCTTGTTATGTCGTTCGTTCCCGTCTATGTTCCCGTCGGGGTTCCCACGTTCCATATGGAGAGCGCCCGCGATCGGTTCCGCGCCTCCGCCGCGCTGCTCAGGCAGCTGGACGACCGCTTTGTTCTGCCTGAGGACATCCTGCTCGGCGCGGATCAGGTCGCCGCTTTTTTGAGCGCGCTCCATCCCGATCTGATCGTGTTCCAAAACGTCACCTTTGCCAACGCCGCGTATATGAGCGAGGTGCTGCACCGTTGCAGCTGCCCCGTCGCGCTGTGGACGCTGCGCGAACCGGTGATCGACGGCGGACGGCTGCGGCTGAACTCGCTGACCGGGGCGTACTCGGCCGCCAACACGCTGCGCGCGTTCGGCGCCGCTCGATTCCCGTACATCTTCGGCATGCCCGAGGAAGCAGCCGTGCAAAAGCAGCTGCAAAGCGCGATCCGCGCCGCCGAGCTGAAAGCCGCCATGCGTTCGCTGCGGCTCGCCGCGATCGGCCATACCCCGCAAGGATTCGGCTTTGGCCGCGCGCTCGACGGGGAGCTGCTGCACGCGTTCGGCGTCACATTGGAATGCATCGAAGCGCGCGAGCTGATCGACCGCGCCAAATCGTATGCCGACACCGATTGCGCCGCCTACGATCAAAAAACCGACGAAGCGACGGCAGGCCTGTCGCAAACGCCGGAGCGCAACCGGCTCGACCATGCGCGGCTGTACCGCGCCTACACCGAATATGTGCGCGAGCACAACATCGGCGCGCTTGCGTCGCGCTGCTGGCCGGACTTCTTTACCGCGTTCGGAACGCCCGTCTGCACGGTGCTGTCGCTTTTGAACGACGACGGCGTCGCCGCGGCGTGCGAAGCGGACGTCTACGGCGCGCTCAGCATGTGGCTCGGCATGCAGCTGTCCCATGAGCCGGTATTCTTCGGCGATCCCGTGTCGCTCGACGAAGCGGAAAACACCGTGACCTACTGGCACTGCGGCGCGGCGGCCTGCTCGCTGGCGCGCAAAGACACCGGCGCCGTCGTCGGCGTGCACCCGAATCGCAAGATCGGTCCCGCGATGGACTTCGGCTGCGAAGCGTTCCCCGAAGCGACGGTCTTCCGCATCGGCAGGGAGCCGGACGGCTCGTTCCGCTTCTTCCTGTTCGAGGGCGAAGCGCTCGATAAGCCGAAGCAGTTCATCGGCACGTCGATCGTCGTCCGCAGCGACAATCCGTGCCGTCCGATCATCGAAAACAGTGTCCGCGATGGCTTTGAGCCGCACTTTGTCGTCATCAAGGGCCGCCACGCCGACACGCTGACACGCCTTGCGGAGATGCTGAACCTGCCGGTATACCGGTATTGAATACGCGTCATTGTCCTGTACGAAAAGGAAGATTCCCCGATCCGAGGAATCTTCCTTCTTTTTTCGATGCGATTGCGCTTACTTCAGCCGGTTCTTCTTCTCCTGCAGCGCGTCGATCTGCTTCTTGCCGAGCGGGTACATGAAGCGCAGGATCAAAAATACGAGCAGGAACAGTACCGCGGGGATCATGACCGAGGAGTTGTACATGCCCTTCAGCGCCTCGGCGGAAAGTCCCTCGGTCTTGAGCTCGCTGCCGTTATAGCCGATCTGGAGCAGCGGGACGTTGATCAGAATCGTCGCGACGGTCTGACCGAGCTTGCGCATGAACGAATAGAACGCGTAGCTGGTCGCCTCGTCGTTGAGGCCGAACTCGACCTTGTTGTAGTCGATCGCGTCGGTCGCCATGACCCAGATCAGCAGGAAGATGAACGCCGTGCCGATGCCGCTCATCAGGCAGGCAACGAGATACAGCCAAACGTTCGTGATCCCGAACAACGCAAGGATGAACAGCGCGATATAGAACACGGCGGCAAGCAGAATGCCGTAGGAGCAGACCTCGCGGCGGCCGAACTTGTTGCCGAGCTTGCTTGCAAAGAACATAACGACCGCAACCGGCAGGTACTGGAACACGGTCGGCAGCATCGTAAGCCCCGGCGCGTTGAAATAATGGTGGAACAGATACGTGTTATAGCCCTGTCCGAACATCTGCGCGGCCAGGAACAGCATCGATGCAAGGCTGACCGCCATGAACGGACGGCTCTTGAGCAGGGTTTTGATGACCTTCGCCGTGTTTCCCTTCTGCTTCGGCTCGGGTTTGGATTCGACGCGCTCCTTCGACCACAGATAGCACAAGAAGTAGGCAACGATGCTGAGCGCCGCGATGATCACAACGCCGACGAACACGCGCGTAAAATCCATCCGGCTCGTTCCGTCCGCAAGCTTGACGTAGCACATCGAGGCAAGCACCATTGCCGGCATCGCGCCGAACGTGGAGCCGATCGAGCGGAACACGGACAGCGAGGAGCGTTCCTTATCGCTCGATGTAATGACCTGCGCCAGCGAGCCGTACGGAATATTGATGCAGGTATAGAGCATGCCGAACAGAATATAGGTCACGTAGATCCATGCAAGCCTTCCGCCGGCCGAAAAGCCGGTGACGTTTGCGAACATCAAAATCGCCGCGAGCGCAACCGGAATCGCAAAAACCTTGATCCAATGGCGGTAGCGCCCGTCGCTTCTGGGCTTTGCGCTGTCGATGATCCGGCCCCAGATCGGGTCGTTGATCGCGTCCCAGATGCGCGCTACGATCGTCATAATCATAACGCTCAGCACGCTGATCTCGAGCACGTCGGTGTAGTACTTGTTCAAAACGCTCTGCGTCAGGCCGAACACGAGGCATGACGCGACGTCGCCCATCGCATAACCGATCTTGTCCCTTGCCTTGATGCCGCTGGTTTCGGCAATGTAGGACGATTGTTTCTTCGTTTCCATGGTACTTCCTTTCTCCCTTTTTTGATGAAAAGCCGATCAGTGTGCCTTTGCCGCGTCGCTTCCGATCGCAGCGAACAGCGGTGCGAACCGGCTGTCTTTCCGATAGAAGACGGGGATCTGGCCGAGCGGAGCGGCGATATCGGCCTCCGTTCCGCCGAGGTATTCCTTTCCCGTCCACAGATGCACCCAATCGCCCGCCGGCAGGCAGACATGGCGCGTCGAAACCCTGCGCTCGATCACCGGGCAGACAAACAAATCGTCGCCGAAGAAGAATGCATACGGATCCTTGCGTGCCGCAAAGCGGCCCTCCGTCCAAAAGTCCGGGCGCAGCGCCGGAATGCCGCGTTTGGCCTGTTCCTCTACTGCCAGCCGATAGGGCTTCAGCGCCGCGAAAACGTTCGTCATCCGCACCGTATAAGGCAAAACCGCAGGCGCGTCGAACTGCGCGTTCGCCCACGGCCGGATCGACTCATGGCTGCGCAGCATCGGCGTAAAGGTATCCATCTCCATCCAGCGCGTAAACAGCCGGGGGCTCCGCTTGAGCTTGCCGAACGAGAAAAACCCGCCGACGTCGCTGTGCACCAGCGGCACGCCCGAAAAGCCGAGTGAAAACGATGCGGGCATGATGCACGGCATGCCGTAATCCTTCGTCAGATCGGTATGCTGATCGCCGTTCCAAAGGATCGGCGCGTATTCCTGAATGCCGAGGTAGCCCGAGCGCATGAAAAACATCGCATCCTTCGCCCCGTACTCCTCGATCGCTTCGCGGTTGACGCGCGCCCAAAGCACCGGCCAGACGTTGTGCAGTTTTTTCGGATCGCCCGCATGCAGCACACAGTCCACCGGCAGATACTCGCCGAAGTCCGCCATCCAGCCGGACACGCCGAGATCGAGCATGTTCCGCTTGATCAGCTCATCCTTGATGTATGTCACGGCGTCGGGGTTGGTCAGATCGAGCATGCCGGCGTCGAACGTCGTCGATTTGATGTGATAGACCGTACCGTCGGTCCGGGTGATCAAAAAGCCCTTTTTGCGGCAAACCTCATACAGCCGCCCGCCCTTGACCAGATACGGATTGATGTATGCAAGGAAGCGGACCCCGCGCGCGTTCAGCTTCTGGATCGCGCTCCGAAGCCCGTGGTACAGCTTGGTATCGACCTCCCAGTTCCACCAGACCTGTTTTCCCATGATCGTGCGGTTCTCACCGGACCAGTCCTGGCTCCAGACGCCGCTGATCTTGGCGCCCGCATCGAGCATGGCAAAGGTCTTTTCCAAAATAGCTTTCGTCCCGCCCTGAATGCCGAGGATCATGCCGTCATGGCACCAGTCCGGCACGCCCATGCGGTTCGGATACAGGGCGGTGTACTGCGCCAAAAGCGACGAATAGTCTTCGCCGAACAGGATCGTAAGGCTTTTGGGACATGCATCGAATGTGAACGTCCATTTGCTGCCCAGCTCGGAAATGCCGTCGGAATCGACGTCGAAGCGGATCATTCGCCCCGCGTCGGTGACAAACACCGGCATCGGCGCATAGGTGCCGATCTCGGAATGCGTTTTTTCACGGTACCGCCTGCGCGGCAGCAGCGCTTTTTCGAGAATCGTCGTGGCTTTGATATGCTCGGAAACGAAGTTGACTACCTTCTCGTGCCGCAGATTGACCTGTCGATACTGCTCGCCGCCGCCGAACACGGCTTCATCCCGCTTGCACGGCAGCCGGAACCGATAGGCAAGGCCCTCCTCCCCGGCAAAGTGCAGCCGCACGCCCGCCTCGAGCTCCTCGATCCGCACCGAAAGCGTATGCCCGCCTCCCGACAGCGTAAACCCGTCCTGCGTTTCGGTCCATTCGGTCAGCGGATCCACCGCCGTTTCCTTGATCTGTTCGGAAACCGTTCCGCGATCCGTCGTATAAACCTTTTCCCGCTGCAACGCCGTTGCAAACGGCTCTGTTTCGCTGTGCGTCAGGATGAGCCTTCCGTTGACTTCCAATTGCTGTTTTGCCATGCCGTTCTCTCCATGTTTTACGATATCTTTACATAATATATCATGTTTTCGGTGGGCTGTCAATGGATGGCCGTCCATTCCGGTGCGGTTGTTGAGTGAATCAACAATGTGTGAACGAAAAAGGCCTTCCCCTTGGAGGGGAAGGTGGCCGGCGAGCTTGCGAGCCTGACGGATAATGT
>JAUMVL010000073.1 GCA_030530185.1 Clostridia bacterium
TCTTGGCATGACGGTCGGCTGCATCGTGCACGACCTCGACAACGACGCGCGCCGTGAGGCATACGCGTGCGACATTACCTACGGCACGAACAACGAGTTCGGCTTCGATTACCTGCGCGACAACATGTGCGTCTATAAGGAGAACATGGTTCAGCGCGAGCTGCACTATGCGATCGTGGACGAAGTCGACTCGATCCTGATCGACGAGGCGAGAACACCGCTGATCATCAGCGGCCACGGCGAGGAATCGTCGTTCCTGTATCAGGAGGCGAATCGGTTCGTCTGCCGGTTGCATCGCGGCGAAAACATCAAGGAGATCTCAAAGTCCGATCAGCTGATCGGCGAGGAGCAGCCCGAAAGCGGCGACTACATGTGCGACATCAAGCGCCGCACGGTTATGCTGACGCAGGAGGGCATCAAAAAGGCCGAAGCGTTCTTTAAGATCGACAGCCTTGCCGACGTGGAAAACACCGAGCTGAACCACTATATCAAGCAGGCGCTGCGGGCGCATGCGCTGTTCGAGCGCGACAAGGACTATGTCGTGCAGAACGGGCAGGTCATCATCGTCGACGAGTTCACGGGACGCTTGATGATCGGCCGCCGGTACAGCGAAGGCCTGCACCAGGCGCTCGAGGCCAAGGAGGGCGTCAAGGTCGAGCGCGAGAACAAGACGCTCGCGACGATCACGTTCCAGAATTATTTCCGCATGTTCCATAAGCTTGCGGGCATGACCGGTACGGCCAAGACCGAGGAGGACGAGTTCTCGGGCATCTACGATCTCGACGTTGTCGAAATTCCGACGAATCGCCCGAACATCCGTATCGACTACAAGGATGTCGTCTACATGACCGAGGAGGGCAAGTTCCGCGCGGTCGTCGAGGAGATCGAGCGTGTCCACGCGACGGGACAGCCGATCCTCGTCGGCACGATCTCGGTCGAGCGCAGCGAATACCTCTCGGCGATGCTGAAGCGCCGCGGAATCAAGCACGAGGTCCTGAACGCGAAGTATCACGCCAAGGAGGCGGAGATTGTCGCGCAGGCGGGCAAGCTCGGACAGATCACGATTGCGACGAACATGGCGGGCCGCGGCACGGATATTCTGCTCGGCGGCAACCCTGATTTTCTTGCGAGAAAGGCGCTCCGGCAGCAGGGCATGGACGAGGAGCTGATCGAGGAGGCGACCGGCCACGCCGAGACCGAGGATGAGGAAATCCTTGCGGCACGGGCCGAATACAAACGGCTGTATGATGAATTCCGCGTCGAGACCGAAAAGGAGCACGACGAGGTCGTGAAGCTTGGCGGATTGCATATCCTCGGCACCGAGCGGCACGAGAGCCGACGCATCGACAACCAGCTGCGCGGCCGTGCGGCGCGCCAGGGCGACCCGGGCAGCACGCGGTTCTATGTCTCGCTGAAGGACGATCTGATGCGCAGATTCGGTGCGGATCGCGTCGAGGGGCTCATGCAGAAGCTGTCGCCGGACGACGACGTCCCGATCGAGAACGGCCTGATTACACGGCAGATCGAAGCGGCGCAGAAGCGCGTCGAATCGGCGAACTTCGATATGCGTAAGAACGTGCTGCGCTATGACGACGTCATGAACCAACAGCGCGAAATCGTCTACGGCGAGCGCCGCAAGGTGCTCATGGGCGAGGACCTTTCGGCATCGTTCGACAGCATGGCAAAGGAAACCGTCGAGAATATCGTTCGCACCTATTGCAGCGAGCACGGCAAGAGCGCGGATTGGAATCTCGAAGCGGTGAACCGCGAGCTTGCGGATCTTTGCGGCATCGCGGCGCAGGACTTTTTCGCCGATCAGAAGGCACAGCGGCATGTGTCGGTGGATCAGGTGGTTGCCCGGGCGAACGAAGTCGTGGCCAAGCGGCGCGCGGACAAGGAAGCAGAGCTGAAGGAGCAGGGCGTGGACATGCGCGAAGTGGAGCGCATCATGCTGCTGCGGTCGGTTGATACGCACTGGATGGATCACATTGATGCGATGGATCAGCTGCGGCAGGGCATCGGCCTTCGCGCCTACGGACAGACCGATCCGGTCAATGCTTACACCTCCGAGGGCACCGAGATGTTCGATCAGATGGTTGCCGAGATTCGGGAGGATGCGGTCAGGAATCTGCTGCATGTTGCGGTGCGCAAAGCGCCGGTCGTTCGTCAGCAGGTCGCAAAGCCCGTCGAAACGCCGGCCGAAGACGGAAACAAGCCGGTCGTCAAGCCGAAGCGGCTCAAGATCGGCCGCAACGATCCCTGCCCCTGCGGCAGCGGCAAGAAGTATAAGAACTGCTGCGGGAAAAATGTATAAAGAAAACGAGGTCGCTTCGGCGGCCTCGTTTCGTACTATAAAAGGATCTTGACTTAGCGACTTTGATACGTGGGACAATTATCATAACGAGTACCGTACTCGGTATCGCAAAGATTCTCGACCTTGGTTCTATGGGAATCATCCTCGATTTTCTCTCCTGTCAGTTCGCAATACCAATCCCAGCTAAACCATCCGGTATCGTCCACTTTTAAATAAGGACATCTTGCCATAAAATATTCTACCTTCCTTCTGACATATTCAAAGCACAAATGAGAGTGCGAAAATCAATCCGGAAACAGAAATAAACAGTGCAATCAAAGACGGAACACGCTTAGACTTGTTGCCGGAAGTAAATCCGCGCGCAACAATAATGGATACGATGACGAGCAATATTGAATAAAGCAACCCCATAAAGGCGCTAATGGTGCGTGTGATCGAAAAACAAAACACGGATGCTCCGATTAACAACAATGAGAAGAACAGACGACCAATCTGTTTGCTTTGATTTGTATTGCGATTCGTTGCTGAACCGTTTTCCTTGGATAATAATGCAATTGCTTCTTCATCGCCCAATTCTGCTGCTTTATGAACATATTCATAGAAGCGTTCTTTGTTTTCAGAAACACCCCATCCATTTGCGTAGGCTTCCGAAACATGATAGTACAGTTTAGCGCGGAATATTTGATTTAGATCATTTATGTGTACAAGCAGTTGTTGTAGCAACGTGAAATAAGCGGCAAAAGAGGAGTCTTCCTTGTTTAGAATCAAATAACGCCAAGTCAAATGATAGCCGTAATCATCGAAGGTGCTCCTTTCTGACGGCGATACCGATTCATAAGCTCGCTTTGCAACGCGCAAGACTTCGATAAGTTTATAGCGTGGTTCGTTGTCTTTCTCAAGCAACTCGACATATGCAAGGGCAGAACTGCCATATAACATATATAATGGCGCTATATCGATAATATTGTCCGTTTGATTCTCTCGTTTTGCTGCTTCTATCATGTAGGGACATTGATTGTAGGCAGCCGTAATGCTTTCCAGATCACGCTTACTTATATAAGCCCGAATCATTAGTTCGTATGTTCTTGGCAGTTGATAGATACAGTAAGAATCATTCAGTTTAGCACCTGTTTCGCACAGGCCCTTTATCGAATAACAGTTACTAATGACATCATCATAATAATACTTCTTTTCAAACTCCCGCAGTTTTCCGTCGCTCCGACGCTCTTCCATGTCATTTATAATGTCATTATGATATTCGATTAGAGAATGAATGCTCTCAATATCGCCGGCATCTGCCTTTTTTCGCAACGCTTCAAGCTGTTCATGAGTGGGATTCAAGTTTTGTTCCATATCACTGATACCCTCCAGGATGTTTTCTTACTGCTCTTCGTGGACAATAAATATATGATATAGAGCCACAAATAAACGAATGATTATTGCGATCGGTCCGATAAAGGCGGATGCCAATATCTTAAAAATGAAACCAAGCAGAGGAATATGCCACACCGCACTGTCATGTTCTGTTAAGGTTCGCCATCCAGCGATAGCGCCTGCCATTACAAATCCGAGCATAAGGCCACCCGATGATGAATGAAGATTTAAGGAATCATGGAAGACCGCAATGAGGATACCACATGCTATGATTACTGCAGTATAAATGACTAACTCGATAATATAACTTGACTTTGTTCTTTGATTTCCGTTCTCCATTATAAAAACACCTCCTTATGCAACCATATAGTAGCATTTTCACATTTATTATGCCATCAGATGGTAGCATTTGTCAAGAGGTGATATTATGCATTTTAAGAGAATAGAGGAATTGCGAATCGATCATGATTTGACGCAGCAACAAGTGGCAGATATATTGGGCTGCAAACGAGAAGTATATCGGCGTTATGAAAAAGGAACACGCACAATACCAATCGATTTTTTGATCGTATTGGCGAAGTATTATAAAGTATCGATCGACTATATTGTAGGAAAATAACCGGCATACAATTTTTTCATAAAGAGAAGGGGCAGCAATGAGAAAAACCGCTTATGTGCAGCGTATACACATAAGCGGTTCATGATTTTGGCTTTCTTTGTTTCTTGGTACTTCTTTATTACTTTCTCCCGAAAGAAATAAAGAAGTACGAAAAGAAGAGAAGACCTTCCCTCAATCCTCATGGAACGTGGGGAACGTGACGGAGATCTCGGTGCCGACGCCCTCGCGGGATTCGAGGCGGATCTGCGCATGGTGCTGTTCGCAGATTTCACGCACGATGGCAAGGCCGAGCCCGGTGCCGCCGGTGGCCTTGGAGCGGCTTTTATCGACGCGATAGAACCGCTCAAAGATGCGCGCCTGATGCGCCTTGGAAATGCCGATGCCCGTGTCGCGCACGGTCAGCACATGGTGGTACACACGCACCGAAACGGATCCGTTGTCGCGGTTGTAGCGGATCGCATTGTCAATGAGGTTGTAGATCAGCTCCGAAAGCAGCGAACGGTTGCCGGTGACGATCGACGATTCGCCGGAAAGGCTGATCGTCGTATTGTTGCGCAGCGCGGCGGCTTCGAGCGTTTCGATATTCTCCTGCGCGAGCACAAAGAGGTCGACCTGCTCGGCCTCCTGCATGATCTGCGTTTCATCAAGCTCGGTCAGCTTGATGATGTCGGTGACGAGCTTTAACATCCGCTTCGCTTCGCGGTTGATGCGCGAGGCGAATTTGGTCACATCCTCGGGCTTGGCCATGCCGTTTTCGATCATCTCGGCATAGCCGGAGATCGAGGTCAGCGGCGTTTTCAGTTCGTGCGAGACGTTTGCCGTAAACTCCTGCTTGCGACGGTCGGCATTGTCGGAGATATACAGAATCGAGCCGCAGCGCTGCCCGTTTTCCATGCGGTCGTGATACGTCAAAAGCAGCGGATGCTCGGCGATCGTGATCGTGAAGGTTTCACCGCTGCGGGCAGAGCCCAAAAACGCTCGGATCTCTTCATCCCGATCGTGCGAACCGTGCTTTTCGCGCAGCTTCAAAAACTCCTGCGCGATCCGGTTGGCATACAGAATGCTGCCGTCCAGATCGAGCACGAGGATGCCGTTCGGGAGCGCTTCCACCAGCTGTCGGAACAACTGCGCGTCGCTCATGGATTATTCCCCAAGCCGATACCCGACGTTGCGGATCGTGATGATCAGATGACCGGCTTCGCCGAGCTTCTGACGCAGCGTCTTGATGTGCATATCGACGGTACGCGTCTCGCCTGCAAACGCAAAACCCCAGACGGTGTCCATCAGGCGGCTGCGCGTGACGACGGTGCCTTTGTTTTGCAGCAGGAACTTCAAAAGCTCGAACTCCTTGAACGTCAGCTCAACCGGCTCGTCGTGTACCGTTACACGGTGCGTTTCGATGTTCATGACGATCGGATCGTAGCGCAGGATCATGCCCGCACCGGCGGAGAAATCGCGCGAGGTGCGGCGCAGCAGCGCCTTGACGCGGGAGACCAGTTCGGTCACGCCGAACGGCTTGGTGATGTAATCGTCGGCGCCGGTGTCGAGACCGCTGACTTTATCGGCCTCGGTCGTTTTGGCGGTGACCATGATGATCGGCACCGTTTTCGTTTCGCTGTCGCTGCGCAGATGCTTGAGAATGCTCATGCCATCCTCGCCGGGAAGCATGATGTCAAGAAGAACCAGATCGGGGATACGCTTGCCGAGCGCTTCATAAAGCTCGGTGCTGTCGGTGAAGGATTGCACCTCTAAATCGCTGTTTTGCAGTGCATAGGTTTCCAGTTCGCGGATGTCGCTATCGTCTTCTACCAAATAAATGAGTGCCATAGAATCCTCCTTACGGTTAAAATACTGTGAAACGCTTGATCGCTTCGGCCATGACTTCCGTATTGAAGCGCAGGTCATCGAGCGCGACCGACTCGTCGGGAACGTGGCAAAGGTTTTCATCGCCCTCGCGGACGATGCCGAACGCCACGGCGTTGGGCAGCTCGCGCGCATAGGTGCCGCCGCCCATCGAAAGCGGCTTCGAGTCGCTTCCGTTGATTTCGTTGTAAACCTGCATCAGCGTTGAAACCAGCTCGCTGTCCGCCGGGATGAAGTGCCCGGGCTTGATGACCTCCCGCACACGCTCATACCCCAGCGCGCCATAGGCTTTGTCCCAGGCTGCAAGCAGCGCGTCCGCCTTTTGCGAGAACGGGTGCCGGCAGTCCGCGGTAAAGGTCACGCCGGTTTCGTCCACGGTGAACATATCGGGCGAATACGTCGTCCGGCCGGATTCGTCCGTCACGTCGATGCCGAGCGCCTCGCCGTGCAGATCGAGCCGCCACAGCGCATGAAGGCCCGTTACAAGCGCCAGATCCGCTTCGGGCAGCGGTTGCAGGGAAAGAATCTGAAGCGCAGCCAAAAGAGCGTTTTTCGCAAATTCCGGCATCGAGGCATGTCCGCCGCGGCCGGTGACCGTGATCGTGCTGCCCGAAAACTCGGCCGTGAAGCCCTCCGGGACCGGAACCGCTTTGGCGGGACACGGAAGCGAAACGGTCACGACGCCCGGGATCACGTTTGCCGCCGTACCAACCGAGACGCGGATGCCGTAGGCGCCGTCCTTGTGATAGGTCGATTGCAGAATGCCCATCTCGGAGTTGACGACCGGGTATTCCGCGTCCGGCGTAAACGCCATCGTCGGCGCGCCCTCGACCTTTAGATAATGCTCCACGCCGAGCGAACCGATCTCCTCGTCCGTACCGAGAATGATGCGCACCTTGCGCTTCATCGGAAGGCCGCTTGCCTTGACCGCCGCCAGCGCATACAGCGCGGAGACCGCCGCACCCTTGTCGTCGAGCGTGCCTCTGCCGTAGATGCGGCCGTTGTGGATCTCGCCGCCGTAGGGCGGATACGTCCAGCCCTGTCCCTCGGGAACGACGTCGAGGTGCGCCAGGATGCCGAGCGTTTCGTCGCCTTCGCCGTATTCGATCACGCCCGCGTAGCCGTCGGTATGCCAGACCTTGGTAAATCCGAGTCTGCGCGCGATGTCAAGCGCCGCCTCGAGCGCGGCATAGACCGTTTTGCCGAACGGCTTGCCCTCTTCCGGCGGTTCCCCGCGGGAGACCGAGGGGATGCGGACGAGCATTTGCAAATCGCGGATCTGCTGCTCCATGGTAGCGTGGATAAATTCTTTCATTTGCTGCTCCTTCAAAAAATCAGTTCATGGCCGCAAAGCCCTTGCCGAGAACCTCGCGCGTATCGATGATCGAAACGATTGCATGCTCGTCGTGATTGCGAACGATCGTGCGGATCTTGGCCAGCTCTGCGGTTTTGGCGAGGATGTAGACCATCGTCTTATCCTTGTTCGTGAATGCGCCCTTGCACGGAATCAGCGTAACGCCGCGGTGGAGCTTGAGCACCTCCGGCGCAATCTCGCTCCATTTGTCGGAGATGATGAACAGCGTCTTGTTGCGGTTCATGCCGAGCATCATGTTGTTGAACACGACGCTCTGCACGCCGAGCGCGATCATGGACAGCGCACAGCCTTCGACGCCAATCCGGTAATCGCCGTTCTGAACGGCCTGCAAAATTCCGAGCGCCATTGCGATGACCAGGTTGACGCCCATCGCAATCGACCCGATCGAAAACGAATACTTGCGGCTCAGCATCAGCGCCACAATGTCGGTCCCGCCGGTCGAGCCGCCGAGCCGGACGATCATCGCGCCGCAAAAGCCCATAACCATCGCGCCGAACATCGCCGAGACAAAGCGCCATGCGGTGTCGGTCGTATCGAACGGGGCGGGGATGCGGTACTGTTCCACAACCACTTTCAGCACCGCGATGCCCGCCGAAAACAGGAAGGTTAACAGCGCGGTGTACAGAACGAATCTGCGATGCAGGTCGCGATATGCCCAGATCAAAAGCGGAATGTTGACGACGACGATGACGACCCAGGTCGGGATCAGATCGTTGGTCGCGTAGGCAAGCAGCATGCCGAGACCGGTGACGCCGCCGGAGACGACGGCGGACGGCGTATAGAACAACACGATCGCGACCGATTCGAGCAGGATCATCAGCATCA
>JAUMVL010000074.1 GCA_030530185.1 Clostridia bacterium
CAATGTCCGCAATCATGCGTTCCCAGCTCGGTCTTGTAAACGTAGCGCCGGAAATACCGTCGTCTGTATAATGTTGACAATTGGAGAAGCCATGTTGATCGGCGTAGGACTGAAGCAGAATCTTCTGGTTCTTGATGGAATTGCTGTCCCCGACCAGATCGTCATCGCGGGAAAGGCGTTCGTAAAGGGCTGTGATTGGTTGTTCCGTCTGCTTGTTTTTCATGCTTTGATCCTTTCAAGCAGCGGATCGGGCGTATGTGACACGCCTATTATATCACATCCCTTCTCGTTTGCAAGTACATCGTTCTGAATCAGTCGAAGAATCCGATCCTCGAATGATAAGGTGCCTGTATCGGCGTAATGAACAGTCACCTTGTATGTGGTGTGTCCGATACGTTTCGTCATGTTCATGCCGGCGGCTGCGTCCTCCTTTCCTCAAGAATCCTGTGTGCGAGATAAGCGACAATCCATATGCATTTGTGCTCATGTTTGAAATCTCCATTTCTATATGATTTTTTGTTGTTGATAAGGTTCACTTCCCGAAAATCGGTGCGATACAAAAAGAACGACCTCCATAGCGAAGATCGTCCGCTGCCATGTGTATGGCGGGGATGGTTGTGTGTCATGTGTCGATAGAGTGTCCTCCTTGTGCATGTGCTTCCATGATGGTTCCATTCCCGAACTTCTGTCCATGATGAACAGATGTTGCGGCGCGATATGCGAACAAAGTTTTGCCGTAATCCCACTACGACAAAGCCTGTTCTGTCGATGCTGTTCCATTCCCGTCCGCAGACGGTGCGATACATTTTCGTTTTCTTCCTTTCCGAACGGCAAAAGAAAAGCCAGCCCAAAAGCTGACCGAAGAATGCGGTTCTATCCATTTTCTTGCTGTGCCGTTCCCGCTGCGGCGGTGCGATACTATCTGATCCTCAAAAAAGTGAGGACAGTTTCATTAAATGGTGGGGGTAGTTACTATTATATCGAAATGGCGGCTGAATCCTCCGTCTCCAGTGCTCCAACGGAGCACCTGGTCCGCGCCGGTTGAAATGTGGGTGCAGTATTCATTTAAGCATTTCCACGCCAGACGCTTCTTGCTGAAGACATAGTCCTTTCATTTATAAAAGCCGTTTCCACCCCAGGATTGTTCCTGCAGGAAATAATATATTTTCCCAAAAGTGTGGGAGTAGTATTCAAAATCAAATGTTCCCTATATATTAGGAAACAAACAGGCAAAAAGCGGTACCATTTCCTAAAAATGATTTTGTGAAAAATAGCATGTGTTCTCGCCCGGTACTGCCTGCGTATTGTCTGCCCTGATCAAGTTCGCAAAATATACCTGCCGAAAAGATATAATTGACAAGTTGAAATTCTTTCCGCCCTTTCGGTTTTTCCTGTGATTAAAGCGTTTTTGTGCAAATATTGCTTCCAACTTGGCAAAAAAGCAACTTGGCAATTTGTGAACGGCGATCCTGCAATTTGTTGCCAACATGAACGTATAAAAGGCATCTCAATTTACGAGATGCCCTTGCGATAGGTATGCGTTTTTCTTTAGGTATAAATCAAATCGTGCAGGATGATTTCGTCCACGCGATTATAGATACTGTTCATAGCGCCGACCCATGCCATTTGATCCCTGCGTTTAAGTTCCTCGGATACGCTCTCGGCTTCTTGAAACTGTTCAACCAGCCGATCCCGCATATCCATCGCTTCTTCATTGATGTTGATCAAATGCTGGGTGATCGTCCCTTCCATGAGCATCCGGTTATATGTGCCTTTGCGGTGCTCCTTCAGATACCGTTTCCGCCGCCATCCCCAAATGCCGATGTCGCCTTCCGGCTGAGGATCTAACACGAGGTTTGGAATCATTACGCCGTTGATTTCAGTGTAAGTACCGCCTTTTTCCTCAAATATGCTTTTCATATAGCGCCTCCTTGTGATAAAATGTTTGTGCGGTTATCCGCAGGATAAAAGAATTACCCTCCTTTCCGGTAGCCACACCGTTCATTTCGTCACAAACGCCCGACGCTGCTACTCTGTATTTGGTAGGTGTTGAATCTACCCTTTACAGAGTACATCAAAGTTCGTGCCGGTGTAACCGTCGTCCACATAGTAGCGGGTATCGCTGAGTCCGTATTCCTTCGCTTTCTGCGCAAGAAACGTCTTCTGATTCGAGATCGAATTGCTCTCCGCATCCTGCCCGTCATCTTTGGACAGGCGGCAGTAGAGGGCGGTGATGCCCTCAACCTTTTTCTTTTTCGGCTGCATATGCCTCCTTTCCGACAGCCGCACATACACATTCCGCGTTCAGCGTAGAACGATCGTCTGTGAATGTCAATTCTGCCGTATTGTTCGTCAGATAATGCTGGAACCGATCCTTGAGAAAGACCGGCTGTTCTTTCTTCGGATGGAATGGGAGGAAACGGGATGCGACGATGTATCGCACTCCGTTCACAACGTATTCCTGATCCTGCCGCTCCATATTGCGGAGCATCTTGATTTCCGTTGCCTGCATTGTATTACCTCTCTTGCTCACGGGAGCGCATACGGCGTTTGTATGCCTGCTCCAATACGCTCTCCACATACTCCTGCGCCTGCTTCGGCGTGTAGCCCTTGGGGATGTACTTGGAGATTCGGTCCATCGGGAGCGACAGATGCTCTTTCTGATTCGGCTTGTCTTCATCCATGATTTCCCGGATGCGATCGAACGTCAGTTCACCGAGCAAGTGCTCTCGGTGCATCCGAACGGCCTGCGAATAGGATGGCGTTTTATCAAGCAATTCCGCATCCGAGGCGAGATCCGTTTGCTGCTCCCCGTTGAGGTAGGAAAGCTCCACGCCTACCGAGAAGGCGATCCTGCCGGAATCCACCAACGAAAGCTGCTCCGGGATCAGGTTTGTCAGCCGGATATAGCGCTGTACCGTTTTGTAGCTCTCGCCATTCTCCTTTCCGATCTGCGTCGTGGTACGGCCGTCGTCCGACTTCGGGACAACTTGTCCCGAAGTGACACGATCGGTTCGTTGTCCCTGTCGGGACATAGCGTCCGCTTTCAGCTTGTAGGCAAACGCCTTTTCACTCGGCAGCAGATGCTCCCGGTGCAGGTTGCTGTCCACAAGCAGGATCGCCGCTTCGTCGCGGGAGAGATCACATACTATCGTCGGTACGGTCTCCCGCCCGAGCTCCCTTGCCGCGAAGCAGCGTCGGTGACCGGAAATGATTTCGTATTCGCCGTCGGTGTCCTCGATCGGTCGGATCAGGATCGGGCACAGGATGCCATGCTCGAAGATGCTTTCCTTCAACCGATCCATCTCTTCGTTATCCAGCACCTTGTACGGATGATCGGGGAACGGATGCAGCTTGTTAAGCGGGATCATAACCGGCTTCGTTTGTCCGGTCTGGTTCTTATCTTTCGTAATCATGACGTTTTGCTCCTTTCAGTTGCTTCTTGATTTCCGGCGGCAGTGCATCTACAATCTTTTGCGCTTTGTCGCGTTCTGCCTGCAATTGCCGGATCTTCATCTCATAGACGGCAAGCGTATCGTTCAGTGCCCGGACACGGGATCGCTGTTCGCCGGCATAGCGGTTCGCGTTTTCGACGGAACGATTTTGTTCTGCGATCTTCTGCTCCAGCTCAGTTACATACCCGTCAATGCTCTTGGCCTGTTCAACCAGCTTGTAGTAGTCCGGCAGATAGCGACCGATCTCTTTCAGCGCTTCGTCGCGTTTCTTTCCGGCGTTGAATACATTCACGTTCTGCAGCGCTTTGCACACTGCGTCATACGATTTGCTGACGTTTTCTGCCGATCGAAACAGGTACGGCGGAATGTGCTTGCGTCCGGTGATCGCGGCGGGAATGCCGCGTTCCAATTCCGGATAGAAGCCGTGCATCCGATCGTAGAAGTCGTCCTGCCACTTGCACATAGCGGCTTTGTTGCCGAGTACTTCTTTTGCGGACAGCCGACCGTCTTTGGTGATCGGCACAAAGCAGAAGTGCATGTGCGGCGTTTTTTCGTCCATGTGAACGACGGCGGAGATCACGTTCTCTTTCCCGATCCGTTCATACAGGAAAGCGGCAGCCCTTTCAAAGAACTGCCGCTGCTCGGAGCTGTTCAGCTTTTCCATGATCTCCGGGGAAGTGGTGATCAGCGCTTCGACCATGATCACGCTGTTGGATCGTGTTCGTGCTCCGACCGCTTGAATACGATCCATGCAGCATTGCCTGTACTTGCCGGACGGCTCGATCAGGTGATAGTTTTGTTCCGACTTTGAACGGTTGATGTTCGGATTGCTCTTGTATTCTTCTTTCTTCCGTTCGTTGTGACGGTCACGACCGGCGACGCCGCCGGACTGCGCTTTCTGAAATCTCAGGATCGCGTACGGCATACGGATTCCTCCTTTCGGCAGGTGGGGTTCAACAACATATCCCGAAGGATATGTACGACGATGGTTTGGTTGAAATGCTTTGTCAGCAAATGGTTTGGTTTCCTTTCTGTGTTTGTAGATTTGATATTTGCAGCGGCGAATTGTATTCTGTTCCCGGACCGCTGCTTTGCGGGAATGTGTTAAGAGTGCCAAGTTCGTTGTGTGTGCGGTTGGCACTCTCACCCTGCGGGGGAAGAGAATACTGCTCGGCTCATGCCGCGCGCGGAGGTTCGCACTGTGAACCGTCCTTGCGCGGCGGCAACTGCTCTGAAGGGAGGGCATCCGACCGTCCGATCCTTCGTATGAGCCGAGCAGTATAACACACTAGACCTACACGGTAGGTCGTGTGCTCCTGCGGAGGGCTTTTCGGTTGCCGTATAACGGCACCGGATCATTTGCGGCGATCGTTTTGACCTTTTCCACGATAGGTTGAAAAAGGCAGATGCCTTTTTCTCCTATCTGTTCGCCGCAAATTAAGCACGTTTTCGCCCTCTCGCAGTACTTTAGTACAGCTTCGGGCCGAATAACGCGCTTTCCGCTACCATTCTCGGCAGCCTTGCGAATGGTGTCGAACCGCGCTTTTCGCACGTTTCTGCCGTTCGCGGGATGGCGGCAGCGGCAACCTTGCACCCACAAGGTTCCGATTCCTGCCGCCACGGCAAGAGTGCCAACTTGCGTATACAGTCAATTTGGCACTCTTGATTGGCGCGCTTACATATCCTTCGGACGCGTGTAGTACCACACATGATCCCGAAGCTCTGAACCGACGCCAAGGTTCGCTTTCGCGCGTTTCAGCGTTCTGGTACTGTAACCCTTGCTGTTGAAGAACGCTTCCGCGTCTGTGCTCGGAATGGACTCACGCTTGGAGAAATAGTTCCGAAGCATCTGCTCAACTTCCTTTACCTTCGTCGGTCGGACATTCGAAACGTCGTTCTGATCGACGAGTTCATCTGCGGTCAAAGAGCTTGTCCCCTCGAAGAACAATCTGCCTTCCTCCGCGATGAACACCAGTGTCTGTCCCATCTCGCCAACGTTGTTCTTGACCGCAGCGAGGTACACTTCCGGTTCGTCGGACTTCGGCTTCGACAGCAGAAGCACGCTCCGCGCTGCACCGGTGATGTCCACCGAGCCGAGACCGCGCTGGATTGCTTTCAGACCTTTCATCTTATTCAGATGCTCGATCAACAGGATCGCGCAGCCGGTGCGCTCGGCGATACCCATCAGGGCATGGAACGCCGGACGCACTTCGTTTGCTCGGTGCATATCCACGCCGGTAAGATACGCCTGCAGCGGATCGAGCACCAGCAGCTTCGCGTTCGTCTGAACGATCGCTTGCTCGATCCGGTCATCCGTAAAGGACAGGGACGACTTCGATTCGTCGATGATCCGCACTTTGCTGCAATCGGCGCCTGCTGCTTCCAGTCGCGGCTTGATCGTATCCGCGATTCCGTCCTCGGCACTCTGGTAGATGCAGCAGACCGGCTCGCGCCGTTCGTCCTCCCCAAACAGCGGAGCGCCGGTCGTCAGCGCCGCGATGATCGACAGCGCCAGCATGGTTTTGCCCTCGCCCGGATTGCCGCGCAGGATCGTGATCTTGCCTGCCGGAACGTACGGCTTCCACAGCCATTTCACTTCCTTTGATTCAACCTCCGCAAGGTTGATCAGGTTCAATTCGCTCATATTGCTTTTCTCCTTTCCGGACGGTAAAAGAAAAGAGCCGATCAAACGATCGACTCTCAAGATTCCGTCCTATTCTGTTCTTGTCCCATAGTTCACTTCCCGTTTCCGGTGCGATACGGTTTCTTCGATTCACCTCCGTTCTGCCCGCTTTCGTTTCCCACGGTAAAAGTGGGCGCAGTATTCATTAACCACGACACATCCCACCGCGCCGGAGCTTACAAAGGACAGTAACCATCCCATCTTCTGTCCTTCTACACTAAAGCAAGGCGAAGGAGGCGAAATGTTCCATGGAGAAATGATATATTATTTGCGGAAATGTTTTTTTTTCATTAAGCGGTATTGACAAAACCAGTATGCTCAGTTATACTCGTGTTGATAACATTTATGTTATCAACACGGATTGCAGGGGGAAGTGATTATTAGGTTGTGTTTGAAATAGTGTTGTATCGAACGCCTGCTGGTAGAGCACTGGTAGAAGAATACATGAAAGATTTAATTAAATGCCACAAAGAAACTGAAGTTGCAGCTATTATATCATATCAAAAGCGACTATCTGATCATGGACTACAAGTAAACGCGGTTCATCCCGGCACCATAAAGCGTGTACGGGAGAATATTTATGAATTAAGGCCTCACACAACAAGGATATTCTTTTTCTGCGTGAAGGATAATAAAATAATACTGTTACATGCTATTGAAAAAAAGCGACAGCAGCTACCATCGAACGAGATAGATAAAGCGATTCAAGAAAGAGACAGCTATCTTAGGAGGAACAAGAATGGAGAAAGAACTTAGTTTTGATGCAATGCTTGAACAACTTGCTGCATTGGGTGAAGAGGAAAAGGAAAGTATTGAGTTGGCTAAAGATGTTTCCACATTCATCGAGACACTTGTTGAAGCAAGGATTTCTATGGGACTGACGCAGCGACAATTGGCAGAAAAATGCGGAATAAAGCAATCTGCTATTGCAAGAATTGAGAGAATTCAAGTAATTCCAAGATTAGATACCCTTCTCAAAATTGCTAAATGCTTGGAGTGCACAATCAGCATCGATAACGTTATCACAGAATCAAGAACCGATGTAGCAGAAATTACTTACCTGCAAGAATATAGGGAAAGTAAGGAAGATTATCATTGGAAACAAAACTACTGTATTAAATGATTTCTGAGGAAAAAACATGGAAGAATCAACAATTGCCAATTTTCAGATTATTACGAATGAGATTTCTCTCAAGAATAACAAGCTTCCTGATGGAAACTTTTCAATTGCTCCGCGGTATACACGCAGTATTGGTATGATTGATGATAATACGGGGTTTATGGAGCTGATTCTTGAGATAACAAATACGGAAGAGCACCCATTTCCGCTTGAGATTAGGGTTAGCTTAACAGGAGTCTTCGAGCTGTCGCAGTTTCCTGAGGATCAAAGAGAGTATTTCCTCAAAATTACAGCAGTTCAAATCATTTTCCCATATGTGAGGAATATCGTATCAACATTAACATCAAGCGCGCTGATGCCCCCGATCATTTTGCCGATTATTGATGTGAAAAGGTTGTTTTCTGATCAAAGCAATTAAACTCAAGCGCCTATCAATGAAGATAGGCGCTTTTATTGTGGCTTCCTAAATCCAATCCTCTCCCCGGTAAACTCCTCATACCGCCGCCCGATATTCTGTATCCGCTTTGAGACGGCGCTATGCGTAGCTAGCCCGACCGCTTTGGCGACATCCTCCTGCTTCACTTCGTTCCAGCGCAGCCAGAGGATCTTTTGATCCGTTTCGGACAGGGTATCCCAGAATGCTTTCGCCTCGACGCGATCCCAAACGGATTCCTCCAGTTCGCCGTCCGGGTTAAAGCAAAAATCCGGCTTGGTATAATTCTTGAGCTGCAGCACCTCTGTGGAAATCTTCGTCGGATGTGCCGTGTCCGTATGATACCAACGCACATAAAAATTGGTCTTATCATGGCTCTGCCGTGAACCGAAATCCTCATGGCAGCGATGCAAGCGGATATAGCGGTACATTTTATCAAAATCGTTTTTCTGCATGACCCGCGGTACGATCGTTTCCATGCACATGCCGACATATGCATCAGGCGTGAATCCGAAATGCTCGTCCGGCGTCCGCAGCGTCTGCCGATAGAAGTCACCTGTCTGGGGCAGCAGATTCAGCTCCTCCAGTTCGCGGATCCATAACGGTACGGCATGGGCAATCA
>JAUMVL010000075.1:0-6033 GCA_030530185.1 Clostridia bacterium
AGCGCGACATGTTCGGCGTATTGAACAGCTGCGAGGTGCGAAGGCCATAGCAGCTTCCTGCGGAGCAGTTGCAGATGCCGACGATGCGATTCGGACCGTCGAGGTTCGTGATCTGATGCACATACCCCTTGCGCTCGGCGCGCTCGAGGATCTCATAGACCTGTTCCTTGGTGATATAGTGCGCGTCTTTGCCGCTTTCGACCAGAAACTCTGCAATATCGCCGACACCGATACACATCTGGCCTTCGATGTCGCCGACACCCTCGCCGCGGATGCGCTGCGCCTTGCGGCATGCACAAACCATTGTGCAGAACTTATCGTTCTTTTCGATCCAATGCGACAGATGCTCGACGCTCACGGACTGAGACGATGCGTCGATCGCCTTCTCAACCGGAATGACGTGCATGCCGATGCCCGCACCACCCGGCGGAACGAGCTTTGCCGCCAGTTCCAGCGGCTCCTGCGGCGCGAGGTTGAACATCGTCGCGACCTCTGGGTAGTCATCCGGCAGGGTCTTATGCTCGACCATGTATTCGCCCGAACCGACGACCCATTTCGGAATCCAGTACTGGATATGCTGATCGGGATTGTCACGGTTCTGCTCCAAAATTCCGATCCACAAAAGGTGATCGATGATCTTCTGCGCCTCGGCTTCGGTCATGTTGTTGCGCTCGGCAAGCTCCTTGGTCACAAGACCGGTACGACGCTTTTCGAAGCTGAGCATAAACTTGACTTCTTCCTTGGTCAGCAGGCGGTCCAAGATCCAGAAATCCATATGGTTTTCCTTCATGCCGCCCGGAAGCTTGCGCGGAATGTTGTCGGTGATCATCAATGCGAGCTTTTTGACAAGCTTCGCCTTTTCAGGATCGTCGCAATGATAATCGGTCGTCGGGAAGTCCCGCTCGTTGACATGAATGTTCGGGTTGACTTCTTTTACCATACGTACTCCTTACTCGATCGGAATCTTGATCGTCATATCGGACAGCGGATATGTCGCACAGGCATGGACATAGTTGAAGTCCTTGTCCGCTGCTCTGCGGCCGTCCCCTTCGGGGCATACATAGTATTCGCCCTTCAGAACCTTCGTTCGGCAGAAGCCGCACTCGCCGCTGCGACAGTCCGTCAACAGCAGAATGCCGGCGCGCTCACAGGCAACCACGAGCGATTCGCATGCGCGGGCGGGAATCTCATCCTTGTGAATACCGCGCATGACGGTCAGGGTATAGGTCTCGTCCTTCTTCTCGACGGGATACCCCGGGAACGAGGCAATATCTTTGGCCTGACCGAACATCTCGAACCGTACACGGCGCTGCGGCACGTTGAGCTTCTTGATTTCGCTGCGCAGGAACTTGTACATCACCTGCGGTCCGCAGATAAAATACGTCGTATCCGGCGCAGAATACTTCCGGATCAGCTCCGCCGTCAGAAAGCCCTTTTCCCCTTTCCAGTCCGGTTCGTCGCCGGAGAGCACGTTCACCACATGCACTTTTTCGCCCGCAAGCGCTTCGAGCTCCTCTTTCAGAATAATATCATCCGAGGACTCCGAGCCGTACAGGATCGTGAGATCAAAGTCGAGCGTACCGTGCGCAATCTCCTTGGCCATTGCCGCAAACGGTGTAATGCCGACGCCTCCCGCCAGCGCAACAACATGCTTTGCATCGCGCAGCGGTTCATAATAGAACTGACCGAGGCCCATGCTGCCCCTGACGCGATCGCCGACCTTCAGCGAATCGTTGATGTAGTCCGCAATAAAGCCGTCGCCCTTGCTGCGGCGCACGGTGATTTCGACGAATGCTTTTTCCTGCCGAGCTTCAAACGGCGCCGACGAAATCGAGTACGGACGGCAGACTGTTTTGCCGTCGATGGTAAAGGCGAGGGAAATGAACTGGCCTGCATAAAACGGGGGCAGCTTGCCGCCTCCGACCTTTTCGAATCGAACGGTCTTGGCGGTCTTGGACGCCGTACGAATCTCGGTCACCACAAGATCGATGGCGCCGGGATGCCACTCATGCGCAACGTCGCCGATCGGGTCGATGGTTTCGGCTCTCGGAGATGCGGTTTCAAATGCGTTCAGACGCGCTTTGGTGACGCGCGATGCGCCGCCGACGTCCTTCAGGAATCCCTTGATTTTCATTTGGCAGCCGCCTCCTTCTTCGCTTTGATATCATCCAGCACGTTCTTTGCGGCCTTTCTGCCGTTCGTCACCGCCGGGCCCATGCCGTCGCCGGAAATCTGGTGTGCGCCGGAAAACTCGAGTCCTTCGATGAACTTCTCCTCCTCGGCCGTCTGCAAACGGGCGACAATGTGATCCTCCATCGTATGTGCATAGCCATAGATGCAGCCGTTCCATGCATTTGCATAGTGGGCGATCGTCATCGGCGTTTCGATCACGATCTCGAGGATATGATCCTGCAGCCGGACGCCGAGGTACTGATTCATGTCCTCAATGACCTGCTCGGCAACGGCGTGCTTGACGCGATCGTAATCGTCGGCGGAAACCGTCTTCCATCCGTCCACACGCGGCAATACCGTAATCGAGTACGAGCACGTACCCTCGGGTGTAACGCCCGGATTGCCGTAGTTGTGACAGATACAGGTCAGATAGTGATACGGTCCGAGTCCCGCCAAATCGCGGTAAATCGCGTCGGTATCCATCGTATCGCCGTGGAACACGCTGTAATCGCGAATGTTCAGCTTCTCCGCCGGCTGGTCGAGAATCATAATGACCGAGAATGCCGTGAGGCTGATCCGGCGGCCATTGACCATCTTGATTGCCTTTTCGGGCACGGCGGACGCCGGTTCGATCATCGACGTATAGACCTTGTTCGGGTACGCCGAGCAAATCACGTAATCGGAATGGATCTCCTCGCCGTGTGCCGTGCGAACGCCGTAGACCTTGCCGTCCTTGACCAAAATCTTATCGACATGCTGACGATACTCGATCTGAACGCCCATCGCTTCGGCACGTTCCGCCATCTTGAGGCTCATCTCGTGGCTCAGCTTCTTCGGAATGTATGAACCGTATCCGACATAATCCGCCATCAGCACGGAATAAATCGTAAACGGCAGTTCGGAAAAGCCGCTGCCGACATACATCCAGTACGGAGCCAGAAGGTCGAGCGCCTTTTGCGGCAGATCAAACGAATCCAGCACCTCCTTGGTGGAGTAGCCCGCCGTCTTGACGAACGCCTCGTGCTTTAGAAGCATCTGCACCTTGCTCATCGGATGGATCGAAAGCTCATTGACCGAATCGAACACCTGTTTGCAAAGGTTCAGCACCTTCAGCACCTTTTCCTTGCTGCCGGGGACAACCGAATCGATCTCGGTTGCGAACGTCTCGAATCCCGGGTGCAGCGTGATTTCGATGCCGGGCAGTGATGCATGATACGCCTCCGGCACCTTGAGCCATTCGACGTCCACGCCCATGTCGTCGAAAAACTTGCCGACCTTAAGACGGTTGTCCTTCGAGCCGATCGACATCATCTCGTGCAGCGTGGCTTCCATCTCAATACCGCCGCGCACAAAGCTCGTAGCGAGACCGCCGGGCAGGTTGTGCCGCTCCAGCACGAGCACATCCAGCCCCTTATCGGCCAGCATCAACGCGGAGGAAAGTCCCGCGAGTGCGCCGCCGATGACGATCACGTCATAGTGATCCTTGTAAAACTTCATACCTGTCCTCCTTCACGAAAGACGAGGGAGCGGTGTTCCGCTCCCTCATCCGGGATAGTCTCAGAAGAAACGTTCGACGAGCTCGCGGGAATACTCCGCCGTTTCGTCCATATCGCCGAAGCTCATGATCTCGCCGGCATAGTAGGTGTCGTACTTGCCCTGCATCGCTTCGACCTTATCGTACCAGCCCGCTGCATAGTCCTTCGAGAAGACATGCGGGAAATAGTAAACGCTCCACTCGTTGATGACGTTCGAAGCCGGGTTCTTCATGATCTTGAGATCCTCCAGAACCATCTTCTTGCACTCGTCATACGGGATTTCCTCGGTATCCTTATGCTTCCGCAGAGAATACGTCGTAATAACCTGATCCTTGGTGTCCTTCCAACGACGATAGTAAACCATCAAGTGGCCGAGGCGCTCCTTGGTCATGTTCTCGAAGACATAGTAGGAAATCTCCGGATGATCCTCAGGCTTTGTTTCGACGGCAAGTACATCGTAGCGCTCGTAGTCGATCTTGCTGAACAGCTCCTTCTCGTCGGCGCGGGCATCGAAATACTCCACCATGCCCTTTTGACCGTCGGCGCGCTTGTTCGGGATGTACAGCGGCGCGGTCACGATGATCTTGTCATACTCCTCGACCTTGCCGTTGACGGTGACGTACACCTTGCCGTCCTTACGCTCGACCTTTTCGATCGTGCTGTTCAGGCGAGCCTGATGCTTGAGGTGCGCATTCAGCTGCTCCCAAATATACTGGGTGCCGTTCTTCCAGGTCCAGAGGTTGACCTTGACGAAGTTCATGCAGGTCTGGAAGTCCAGATACTTCAGAACGTATGCCGCCGGGATCTCATCGAAGTAGCCGTAGCCAAATGACGTATACGGCCCAATCCAGATGTCCTGCGTCAGCTCAACGCCGTTCAGCTTGCAGAACTCGGCGAACGGGAGCGCGAGGTCCTTCAGATTCGGGTTCTCGCCCTTAACCGGCTCGCGCTTGGCGTTTGCCTGGGAGAAACCGTCATAACGACCCTCGGCAACGCCGCGGTGACCGTTGACGTCGTATCCCTTGTATTTCGTTTCGAGCAGCTCACCGAGCTTCTTGACCTGCTTTTTCATTTTCAGAAGGCGCGGGATCTTGAGAAGATTCTTCTTCGGCTCGAACGGCTCGATCACCTTGCCATAGCGGTTCTTGTAGTTCCGGTTGAGCTGCGGACCATCGTGCGTAATGCCGCAGAACTCCTCTGCATCGTGAACGGCATAGTAGCTCGGAACGCCCATGATCGCGCCCATCTCGTAGCGGCGGCCGTTGTAGGTCGGTGACCAGCACTTGCCGCCAACGCGGTCGAGACGCTCTAAAATGGTGTAGTTCTCATAACCCTTCTGCTCGAGGTACATACCCGCAGACAGACCCGCCGGGCCGCCGCCGATAATGCAGATGCGTGTGTTCTTATCCATTATGAATCCTCCCGTTTTTTCTGTAATTTTACAGCACCTTTATTATAGCGCAAGCGACTTGATATTGCATTATTTTTTTGAAAATAAATAATATATTATTAAATTTCTTTTCTTCGTTGCGGGAGTATGGTATATTACAAAAGGCAGGAGGTGTTGTTATGCGATTCGGTTCGTTTGCACAAATGCTGGATTACTATGCATCGGTCTCACCCGATTCTCCCGCGCTGTATTATGGTACAAGCGTTCGGAACGTCTGTACGTTCTCCGAACTCAAGCGTACCGTGGATGCGCGTGCAGCCGCCCTTTCTGCCGAAGGGAAAACCTGCCTCGGCGTTTTTGCCGACGGAAGCTTTGCCTGCGTCGTTACGATCTTTGCCGCCGTGCAGGCCGGATTGCAGGTCGTTCTGCTCGATGAAAACACGCCGGACAGTATCCTACCCGACCTGATTCGCTATACCGATATCGACCTGCTTTGGGGCGATCCCGATCTTTGTGACGAGCTCTCACCCTTTCTGACAAATGGTGTCGCGGACGGAGCGCACCGGATTCTGTTTTTTACCTCGGGTACGACCGATCGTTCGAAGGCCGTGGTGCTGACGGACGGTTCGCTGATGGCAAGCGCCTATAACGGTGGGGCTATGCTGCCGCTTTCCCCAAGCGATACGCTCCTTTGCATGCTGCCGCAAAGCCATGTGTTCGGGTTTGTCTGCGGCCTGCTTTGGGGACTGTCCATGGGCGCGGCGGTAGCGCTCGGACGCGGCGCGCGGCACTATGCCGACGACTGCGCGTTCTTCCGTCCCACCGCATTGTCTGCGGTTCCGCTGTTGTGGGGATTTCTGCTCAAATACAGGGCGATCAATCCGGAGCTGAAGCTCGTGCTGATCGGCGCCGGCGATTGCCCGAAGACCCTGCTTG
>JAUMVL010000075.1:6043-8241 GCA_030530185.1 Clostridia bacterium
GCCAAGGCCCTGGGTGTCCGCATTGCCTTCGGGTACGGACTGACCGAAACGAGTTCCGGCGTTGCGCTTAGCACCGTTGGAGATCCGATGGCAATGGCGATCTGCCCGGACGATACGATCACGATCGCGCCGGACGGCGAAGTTCTGATCGCCGCTCCTACCTGCATGATGCAGGGATACTACAAGCGCGATGCCGATACAAAAGCAGTGCTGCAAAACGGTATTCTGCGCACCGGCGACCTCGGTTTTTTGGATGCGCAGAATCGACTGCATATCACGGGACGCAAGAAGGAAATCCTTGTGTTATCCGACGGAACGAAGCTGTTTTTGCCCGAATATGAGCGCGCATGTGCGACTGTGCTTGAGACGGATGAATTGTGTATTGTGCTGCTTGACGACATTCCGACGCTCGTGCTCGGGAACCAGTCACACGGTGACGAACGGGCGGTTTTGGAACAGCTTGCATCCATACTGTCGGAACGGCCACGCGGGCAGCAATTGAAAAAGGTTCTGTTTTACGAAAAACCCCTGCCGCGGACTGCGACGGGTAAAATAAAGCGTTGGGAGTTACAACGGGAGGTAGAAACTGCATGATTACACGACAGGAAATTTTAGAAAAGACCCGTGAGGTCATTTATGAGTGTGCGCCTGATCTCGAAGGCAAGGAACTGAACGAAAACACGGTCATCAACACGGACGCCGCAATTGACTCGATGGGCTTCACGCTGATTATCTGCCGTCTTGAGGCAACGTTTGACGTGCGCATTCCGACCCGTCAGTGGCAGAAGCTGTCCACGCTCGGCGACGTCGTCACCGCCATCGAAAAGCGGCTCCCAAAAGCATGAGCCTGTATTCGATCGAGCATACGCTCCTCAGCGCCGACGTGGATACGTCCCGTCGGCTTCGCTTATCGACGCTGTTCACCATGCTGCAAGAGGCGTCGATCGCACATACGACCGAGCTCGGTATGGGGAGGGAAAAGACGCTCGACAAGGGACTTCTATGGATCTTAACGCTGCAACAAGCGACGATCCGCCGTCTGCCGGTCTATGACGAGCACATCACGCTGACCTCCTGGCCGAATCCGACGATGCATCTGTATTTCCCGCGCAGCTACCGTATGACCGGTGAAACCGGCGAGACGCTGATGGAAGCGAGCGCGCTCTGGGCACTGATGGACCAGAAATCGCGCCGCATCGTATTTCCCGAGCAGCACGGGATTATAATCGAAGGGACCACGGATCGCAGCGATCCATCCTTCCCCCGCGCGCCCAAAATGCCGGAATTAACAAGCTCGCATTCATTCACGGTACCATATAGCTACACGGACCTGAACGGGCACATGAACAACACCCGATACTTTGACCTTGCCGAGGACATCATGCCCGGAACGCTCCGTTCCCGTGCAATTCGAACCATTCAGGTCGAATACAGTGCCGAAGCGAAAGAAAACGAGACGATCACCTTGCATACGGCCGCAAGCGATACCGCATTTGCAATTGTCGGCGAGACCGATAAGCGGCTGTTCCGCATGCTGCTGACATACGAATAGACCTACGGGAATAATGATCCGCCGCATAAGTGCTTTCAACCCAAAAAGTTAGACACAAGATTCCAATTAAGCGGCAGCAGGGGCTTGCTTTCTGTGAACAGCAGGAGGTAAGGGTAAGTCATTTAGCTTTGCCTTGATCCTACGGTTGTTGTAGTAATCAAGGTTATACCACATAGCAAAGACTCCCGGGATACTTTCCTCGAGAGTCTTGCTATTTCTTATTGAGACTTTTTTAACAGCCCCTTTTTGTATAAACCGTGTCACACGGTTCGTGCAGGAATGTATTGATTTGTAATCGCCAGGCAGATACCGACGAGCAGGTTGATCCCGGACGGAACGATACTCTTGGCGACACGTCGCGCATCTGCAGTCACAGTACGATACGGCACATCCGAGAAAATGCTCTGCAACAGACGGAACAGATCCTCGTTGACCAAGCCCTCCCCTGCCTGCAACAATAGCGCGGCAGAGAGCTCTGTGGTATGCTCTGCTGCTGCGGCGGCGATCTCGCGCGTCATTGTCTGAACACGTTCGCGCGAGCGTCCGAGCGCCATCGACAACGCGGCGTATCCGGCAAAATATCCTTCGAGCAGATCGTCGGAATCCGGCGTCGTTCCGGTGCCGTACCCGGCAACGGCGGCGCCTG
>JAUMVL010000076.1 GCA_030530185.1 Clostridia bacterium
TCGGGCGTCGGAACAGGCGTCCCCTCGGATACGAACAAAATGTCTTCGTTGTAAGCCGAATATGCGACGGGCGCCTGCTCGAGCGGCGGCATGGTTGGGGATTCGGTCGGAAACTCTTCGGCAAACACGGTGTGCAGCACGCTCGGACGCACGCGGGACCAACCGTACATGCACGCGCCGAAAAAGGCGATCGCCAGGATCGCTTCGAGTACGATATGCCACGCGCTGCGCTTTTTCTTCGGAGAATACTGTTCCATGCTCCTTCAGCATACCAAACAGATGCAAAATAATTGCGCCATAATTATGAACAAACCGTAAACATCACGCCTTTTTCGACCGATTTTTTGCGGCGGGCGATGCGCTGCCGCTTTTCCGCTCCACCAATGGGTGACCGGACTCGAAATCTGCGTGATTGCATCCGGCGCACAGGTTTCGTATAATGAACTTGCAAGCAGGGAACAAAACCCGCGCAGGAGGTTACGAATATGGAATTGGGAAAGAAAATCAAACAGCTTCGCTTCAAAGCCGGTCTGACCCAGGAGCAGCTGGCTGAAAAACTGGGGATCGCCCCGCAGTCGGTATCGAAGTGGGAGAACGCGGTCGCGATGCCGGATATCGCCACGCTTCCCCTCTTGGCGGAGGTCTTCGGCGTCAGCATTGACGACCTGTTCGATCTGACCACGGAGCAGCGCCTCAACCGCATCGAAAACCGCATGGACATCGAGAACGAGCTGCCGCAGGATGTGTTTCGGGAGTATGAGGACTTTTTGAAGGTCCAGCTGCCCAGCGAGACCTATCAAAAGCGTGCCACCGAGCTGATCGCCTATCTTTACTGGCACCGGATGAATGCGGACGCGCAGAAGGTGAGCCGCTATGCGCGCGAGGCCATACGGCGTGCGCCCGAAGAAAAGGGCTGCCAGTGGATGCTGCAGCGGGCGGAAGGACACGCGGCCTGGGATTGGAACATCGCCAACCACAGCAAGGCCATCGAGTTCTATCGGGAGCTGGTAGAAGCAAATCCGAACGTGAGACTGGCGTATGCCTATCTGCTCGACAATCTTTTGGCGGATCACCGCGCAGATGAGGCGGAAGCGTATTTGAAACGGTATGCGGCACTGCCCGATGCGAATCCGATCCATGCGGAGGTCTATCGCGCCCATATCGCCCTGGCGCGCTTTGATGCGGTGACGGCGGACCGGATCATGGAGGAGCTGGGCAAAAGCAATCCGGACGACTCTGTTTATCTCTTTGAAGCTGCGCAGTATTATGCCGGCAAGTGCGACTATGACAAGGCGATTGCCCTTTATGAACGCTCGTTTGAACTGGAGCCCAGACGTCCCAGATTCATGGATGAACTGCATGCGATCGCCGATATCAATGAAATCCGGGGCGATTACCGCAAGGCGGTCGAAACCTATGACCGGATCATCGACCTGCTGGAAAACGAGTGGGGGCTCACGGAGGAAACCGAATTGCAGCAGGCAAAGCGCGAAAAGGCGCGTTTGCTTGCCAAAGCGTGATGCAAGCCATGATCAATAAGCGTTCGCCCCTGCATCGGAACCGAACCGCAAAACCGGCGTAGCTGTGATAGCTACGCCGGTTTTCCATTTGATAGACGATCCATACGCATTCAAAGCGCTTTTCTTTTCGAAAGCGACCCAAAGCGGCGGTTCGGATACCGCTTATGCCTTGTTCCGCTCGATGTGACTGCCGATCTGCATGGCCTCCATAATCGCATACCGATCCATCTGGAGGTGCTTCTTCATCGCGAGAGCTTCCTCGATCGGGATCTCGACGATGCCGCCCTCCTGCGTGCAGATGATGCAGTTGCCGCGGCCCTCGGCAAACGCGCGCACGGCATAGTAGCCCATGCGGGTTGCGGTTTCACGGTCGCGCGCGTTCGGCGCGCCGCCGCGCTGAATGTGGCCGAGCACGGTGACGCGCGGATCAATGCCGACTTCCTCCTTGATGCGCTTGCCGATATCGACCGCGCTGCCGACGCCCTCGGCAACGACGATCATAAAGTGCGTGTTGCCTGCAAGGCGCGAGTCCTGAATCCGCTTGACGACGTCCTTCTGGAAATTGAGCGCATGTTCGGGGACCAGCACCGCCGTTGCGCCGACCGCGATGCCGACGTACAGCGCCAAGAAGCCCGCGTTGCGGCCCATGACCTCGACAACCGAGCAGCGTTCGTGCGACTGCATCGTGTCGCGCAGCTTATCAATACAGTCGATCGCCGTATTGCAGGCGGTGTCGAAGCCGATCGTGTAGTTCGTGCAGCCGACGTCGTTGTCGATCGTTGCCGGAATGCCGACCGTCGGGACGCCGAGGCGCGAGAGTTCGAGCGCGCCGCGGAACGTACCGTCGCCGCCGATCGCAACGATTCCGTCAAGCCCGAGCATTTTGCAGGTTGCAACCGCTTTTTTGCGGCCCTTTTCGGTCAAAAAGTCCTCGCTGCGCGCGGTGTACAGAATCGTACCGCCGCGGGACAGCGTGTGGCCGACCGCTTCGCCGGACAGCTTGATAAAGTCGCTCGTAATCAAGCCCTGCCAGCCTCTGCGTATGCCGACGCACTCGATGCCGTATGCGTCCGCCGTGCGCACCACTGCGCGTACCGCTGCGTTCATGCCGGGCGCGTCGCCGCCGCTCGTCAGAACGCCGATCCGTTTGATTTCCTTGCCCATATTCCTTCCTCCTCGGGATAAAATGTTGCTTGGGTGATTGTCCTCGAAAAAAAGAGGGGACCGATCGTTATTCCACGTCCTTCGTGGCGATCACATCGACGCCGGTGCCGGCCACGTTTGGGACGAGCACATCCCCGATCTTCACCGGGGCGGGGACGGTCACGCCGGTCAGCGCCTGCATGACGGCAAAGATCTTGCCCTTGGGCACGTCGGTTTTCGTCTTGCACGGAACGGTGACGGCGCCGACACGGCTGTTTGCGATGCGCACGGTCGAGGTGACGATCCGCGTCGGGGCGGTGACCTCCTTGCGGGCGTAAATATCGCCGCGCTTGCACGTGTTGCCGACCACGCTCGTTACGACGCCGTTTTCGAGGGTCACGGTCATGGGGCAGCCCATCGGGCAGCCGATGCAGATCAGATTTACGGTTTCCATGTTATGCCTCCTCGATGCGAATCAAAACTTCTTTGCAATCCGGATGCGCGTCAAACATCGCCTTGGTCAGCTTGACCTCCTCCATCTCGCCCGGCGCCATGATCTGCCGCCGCTTCTTAGTCACCTGTTCGCCGTCCATCCAGGCGGATACGATGCGGTTTTTCATCACGCCGCCGACGCGGTAGCGCACGACGAGCGATTCCCCGATAAACGCCGGATCGATCGTACTCGGCACCGTATAGCGCACGCCGCCCTCGAACCGGACCGGGATCGGATGCCGCTCGGCATCCACGCTTCCCGCCTGCACATATGCTGCCGCGGCCCGGCCCGCCGCGCCCGCTTCTTCGGATACGAAGTCCACGAGGTCGTGCACATGCAGCACGTTGCCCGCCGCGAAGACGCCGGGGATCGACGTTTCGAGCGATTCATTGACGACGGGGCCGTTGGTGATCGGATTGATCGAAACGCCCATCTCGCGCGAAAGCTCGTTTTCCGGAATCAAGCCGCAGGAGAGCAGCAGCGTGTCGCAATCGTAGTCCTCCTCGGTGCCGGGGATCGGCTTGTTGTGCGCGTCCACCGCCGCGATCGTCACGCCCTCGACGCGCTTGCGTCCGCGAATGTCCACGACCGTATGGCTCAGCTTCAGCGGAATGCCGTAATCATCGAGACACTGGACAATGTTGCGCTTGAGCCCGCCGGAATAGGGCATCAGCTCGGCAACGACCTTTACCTTGGCGCCCTCCAGCGTCAGCCGCCGCGCCATAATCAGTCCGATGTCGCCGCTGCCGAGAATGACCACCTCGCGCCCGGGCATAAAGCCCTCGATGTTCACAAGCCGCTGGGCCGTGCCCGCCGAATAGATGCCCGCAGGCCGATAGCCCGGAATGTTCAGCGCGCCGCGCGCCCGTTCACGGCAGCCCATCGCAAGGATGATTGCATTTGCTTCGACGGTTTGGACGCCGTCGGTGCGGTTCATCAGCGTCACCTGCTTGTCCGGCGAAACGTGCAGCGCCATCGTATTGAGCACGTAAGGGATGTTCCGTTCCTTCACGCCCGCGATGAAGCGCGCCGCGTACTCGGGACCGGTCAGCTCCTCTTTGAACGTATGCAGACCGAACCCGTTGTGAATGCACTGGTTTAAGATGCCGCCGAGCTCACGGTCGCGCTCGACGATCAGGATGTCCCTGAGGCCCGCGTCGTAGGCCGCGATTGCCGCGGCAAGGCCCGCCGGACCGCCGCCCAAAATGATCAGATCATGCTTCATCGCGCACCTCCGCATACTTGTCCTTCGTGACGCCCACGATCAGCTCCGAGCCCGCTCCGTTTTTTGTAATGGACGAAAGCGGCACGTTCCGCTCGCGCGAAAGAATTTCCATCACGCGCGGCGAACAGAATCCGGCCTGACAGCGGCCCATGCCCGCGCGGGTGCGCCGCTTGACGCCGTCGAGACTCTTGGCGCCCAGGGGGCGGCGGATCGCGTCGAGGATCTCGCCCTCGGTCACGCTCTCGCAGCGGCAGATGATCTGGCCGTACGCCGGCTCCCTTTGGATCAACGCGTTCCATGCTTCGGTCGAAAGCGTCTTGGGATCGAGAATGCCCTTGCGCGTTGCAACGAAGTCTCGCTTTTCGGCAAAGCCGTACTTCTTCCGCAGCATCCCGGCGACCAGCTCACCGATCGCAGGCGCGCTCGAAAGCCCCGGGGACTCGATGCCCGCGCAGTCGAAAAAGTCCTGCGCGCTCTCACCGATGAGAAACTCATGTCCGTCCTCATGCGCGCGAAGTCCCGCAAACGAGGTAATCGTTTGGCGCATCGGCAGATTCTTCATCGAAAGGCCCGCCTTTTGCACGACTTCGTTTAGGCCCGCCGCCGTCGTGTTGGTGCCTTCGCGATCGGTGATGTCGATCGCGGTCGGGCCGACGATCACGTTGCCGTGTACGGTCGGGCTGACCAGCACGCCCTTTCCGAATTTCCCCGGCAGCTGGAACACCGTGTGGCGCACAAAGCCCTCGGCACTGTGGTCGAGTAGGCAATAGTCGCCGCGGCGCGGCGTGATATGGATCGGCTTTTCGCAGACCGCGTTGTGGAACACGTCGGCATAGACGCCCGCCGCGTTGACGATCGCGCGGGAACGGAACGCGCCGTTGTTGGTTCGTACAACCCAACCCTCGCCGGTGCGGCAAAGCGATTGAACTTCGGTGTCGAAGCAGAATTCCACGCCGTTTTGCGCCGCGTTTTCGGCAAACGCGAGCGTCATTTCAAACGGACAGCAGATCGCGCCGGTCGGCGCCCACAGCGCGGCAACCGCGTCGTCGCTCACATTCGGTTCCAGCTCGACAAGCCGTTTACGATCGATGATCTCAAGCCCTTTGACACCGTTTTGCAAGCCGTTTTCATACAGCGCCTGCAACTTCGGCCGATCCTCCTCCGACAGGCAGACGACGAGACTGCCGCAGCGGTTGTAGGAAAAATCGAGCTCCTTGGAGAGCGCTTCCATCATTTCGCTGCCGCGCACGTTGAGCTTTGCCATCAGGCTGCCGTTTTCGGCATCGAAGCCCGCGTGCACGATCGCGCTGTTCGCCTTGGACGTGCCGCAGCAAACGTCCTCCTCCTTTTCCAAAACACAGACGTGAGCGTCATAGCGGGACAGCCAACGTGCCGCGGCACATCCCGTCACGCCCGCGCCGATGATGATGACATCGTACATTCCTTACTCCTCGTTTTCTTCTTTTACCCAATGATAGGCGCATTTGACCGCCTTGTTCCAGCCTTTGATTCGTTGCAGGCGCTCCTCCTCGTCGATCGAGGGCAAAAATGCGCGGTCGATCGAACGGTTGCGGATGACGTCAAGCTTATCCGCCCAGTACCCGACCGCAAGACCGGCAAGATATGCCGCGCCGAGCGCCGTCGTTTCAACGCACGTCGGACGCTCAACCGGTGCGTGGATGATGTCGGCCTGCGTCTGCATGAGGTAGTTGTTCGCGCTTGCGCCGCCGTCAACCTTCAGGGTCGAGAGCGTAATGCCCGAATCGGCCCGCATTGCGGAGAGCACCTCGTTCGTCTGATACGCGATCGAGTCGAGCGTTGCGCGGATGATGTGATACTTGTTGCAGCCGCGCGTGAGGCCCACAATCGTGCCGCGTGCATACGGATCCCAGTGCGGCGCGCCGAGTCCCGTAAACGCCGGAACCACATAGCAGCCGTTCGTATCCTTGACCTTGCGCGCCATGTAGTCCGAATCCGCCGCGGACTCGATCATGCGCATCTCGTCGCGCAGCCATTGGATCGCCGCGCCGGCCACGAAGATCGAGCCTTCGAGCGCATAGGTCACCTTGCCGTCCAAGCCCCACGCGATCGTCGTGACGAGCCCGTTCTGGCTGAACACGGGCTTGTCGCCGGTGTTCATCAAAAGGAAGCAGCCCGTGCCGTAGGTGTTCTTGGCTTCGCCGGGAGCAAAGCAGGTCTGGCCGAACAGCGCCGCCTGCTGATCGCCCGCCGCGCCCGAAATCGGAATCGGCCCGCCCAAAAACTTCGGGTCCGCATAGCCGAAAATGCCGCTGGACGGCTTTGCCTCGGGGAGCATGCAGCGCGGGATCTCCAATTCTTTCAGAATCTCATCGTCCCAGTCAAGTGTGTTGATGTTGAACAGCAGCGTACGCGACGCGTTGGAATAGTCCGTTGCATGGATGCGTCCGCCAGAAAGCTTCCACATCAGCCACGTTTCGACGGTGCCGAACAGCAGCTCGCCGTTTTCGGCGCGTTCGCGCGCGTGCGGCACGTTTTCCAGGATCCAGCGCAGCTTGGTGCCCGAAAAGTATGCGTCGAGCACGAGTCCCGTCTTTTTGCGGAACCATTCGACCAGCCCTTTCGCCTTCAAAAGATCGCAGTATTCCGCGGTGCGGCGGCACTGCCACACGATCGCGGGGCAGACCGGCTCACCGGTGCGCTTGTCCCAAACGATCGTCGTTTCGCGCTGATTCGTAATGCCGATGCCCGCAATGTCGTCCGCCGTCGCACCGATGCGCTGCATGGCCTCGACCGCAACGGAAAGCTGTGTTGCCCAGATCTCGTTGGCGTCATGCTCGACCCACCCGGGCTTCGGAAAATATTGCGGAAACTCGCGCTGTGCGACCGAATGGATGATGCCGCGCTCATCAAACAGGATGCAGCGGTTCGAGGTCGTACCGGCATCCAGCGCCATGATGTATTTTGCCATGTTGTCCCCCCTCAAAATGATTCCGTGCTGCCGGCCGCGGCGTGCCTCGGACAGACCGAACGCGCCCTGCATCGGGGCGTGATGGACAAAAACTGCGGCAGGCCGAAAAAACTCACTTATATTTTACCATACAACTGCACGGAGAGCAATCCGGTTTTTTGCGTTTTGCAAAAATCCGTTTCGAAAGGATGTCGCTTGCTTCATAAAGATTCCGCATTTCCGTTGCGTTTTGTTCATACTCCTGTGACGTTTCGGACGCATTCGGATGCTATACTTGCGGTAATGATTTCCACGGCGCATCGTCGCGGGATCGAATTCGCATCCTATGCAGAAAAGGAGGTTTTCCGATGAAACGAGTCATTTTTGGGCTGACAACGGCCCTGCTGCTTTGCGGCATCGCCTGCGGCAGCAAACCGAGTCCCGTCAGCGAGCTTACGCGGATCGAACAGGAATCCAAACAGATTGTTTTGGATCTGCACGAGGCGATGCAGGAAAACACGGTCCCGACCGAGGAGGATGCGGAGGGAATGTTTGGCAATTACGTGCGCGTGTCGGTCACGTTCCGAGAGGAAGGGGATCAGCCGTCCGACTCCGAAAGCACCGAGCGGCAGAACCGCACCGCCGCGTCCGAGCTGTGCCCGACCGAAGCGATCGAATCGGTCAGCGATTCCAAGCCGCAGGCCGTCGTGCGCGTGCCGCTGGACACGCTCGAATCCCTTACCGCGCATCCGCGCGTAGAATCCGTTCAACTTCTGGAGAGCGAGAAGCCCTGAGCGCCATCCTCCCGCGAACGCTTTTCGACCTTCTTTTTTGGGGCTGTTAAGAAAGGTATCAGGAGCCGTTTTCTCCGCGCGAAGCGTGTACTGACGCTGCCGCGAGAGCGGAAAAACGGCTAATTTGCGGCTCA
>JAUMVL010000077.1:0-236 GCA_030530185.1 Clostridia bacterium
CCGCCGCAAAAAACGTGGCATGGCTTTGCAAAACCCCGGAATTGCTTGACAGTTCTGCAAAAACATGATATAAGTACTTTTGAAATTGAGAAGAAATTTTTAAAATAGCGTTTGTTTTGAACTTGGGAGAGGAATTTTGAACAGAATTCATTTGAGAAAGAATGTCATTACGGCAGGATTGATTGTTTTTGACATAATTGCAGTCAATTTTGCATATTTTTTTGCGCTCTGGTTTC
>JAUMVL010000077.1:246-8169 GCA_030530185.1 Clostridia bacterium
CCGGAGCATTATCTTTATGCATTTTTGCGATTCACTCCCTGCTATACGGCAATTTGTATTCTGGTATTTTTCCTATGCAGAATGTATCGAAGCATCTGGAGATTTGCCGGACACAAGGAGTTGCTTCGTGTCATGTTTGCATCGGCCATTACGACCGCAGTTCAGACGGTCGGCATTACGCTGCTGTTTGAACGGATGCCGTTGTCGTACTATGCCTTCGGGGCGGTTTTGCAGTTTGGACTGACGGCAGGGATTCGACTGTCTTATCGATTCTTCCTTGCACTGGCTGAATCTCGCTCGGCCAACAAAAACGGACTGCGAATTATGATTGTCGGTGCCGGAGCGGCCGGACAGATGCTTCTCAAAGACATTCAAACCGGCACCAAACAGAATGGACGCGTTTACTGCATGATCGACGACAATCCAAACAAGTGGGGATTGGATGTTGATGGCGTCGAGGTTATCGGCGGTCGGGATATGATTCTTCAAGGTGTGAAGAAGTATCAGATCGACAACATCTATATTGCGCTTCCGAGCGCATCAGGGATCAACCGGAAGGAGATCCTTTCCATTTGCAATGAAACCGGATGTAAGGTTAAGGTTCTGCCGGGCATGTATCAGCTCGTTAATGGGGAAGTAACGGTCAGCAATCTGAAGAATGTATCGATTACCGATCTCCTTGGACGCGATCCGGTCGAAACGGATATGACGGAAGTTTTCCGCTTTCTGGCGGGCAAGACGATCCTTGTAACCGGAGGCGGCGGATCGATCGGCAGCGAGCTCTGCCGCCAGATCGCATCGCATCATTCAAAGCAGCTGATTATCTTTGATGTATACGAAAACAACGCATATGAGATTCAAATGGAGCTAAAGGACAAGCATCCGGAGCTGAATCTTGTGACGCTGATCGGTTCCGTACGCGACAGCCGAAAACTGAATTCCGTGTTTGCGGAATATCATCCCGAGATTGTTTTCCATGCGGCAGCGCACAAGCATGTTCCGCTCATGGAGGACAGCCCCTGTGAAGCGATTAAAAACAATGCCATCGGCACATACAAGACGGCATATGCGGCGCTGATGTACGGATGCAAACGGTTTGTATTGATCTCTACGGACAAAGCGGTCAGCCCAACCAATATCATGGGAGCTTCCAAGCGCATTTGTGAGATGATCGTACAAACGTTCGACGCCAAGGTGAAGGCCGGAAAAACCGCCGATCTTCCTTTGCTGTTTACCCATTCCGGCAAAGCAAGTGCAGAAAACGGGTATCGTCCCATCCCCGCGGATGCGAGCACCGAGTTTGTTGCCGTTCGATTCGGCAACGTGCTTGGAAGCAACGGCAGCGTTATTCCGCGCTTCAAAAAGCAGATCGAGGCAGGCGGTCCGGTCACCGTTACCCATCCGGATATTATTCGGTACTTTATGACGATTCCGGAGGCTGTTTCATTGGTTTTGCAGGCCGGAACGAAAGCGAACGGCGGAGAAATCTTCGTGCTTGATATGGGAAGCCCTGTCAAAATCGATACCCTCGCCAGAAACCTGATCCGCCTTTCGGGTCTGCAGCCGGACGTAGATATTAAAATCGAATATACCGGCCTTCGTCCGGGAGAGAAGTTATATGAGGAAAAGCTGATGTCGGAGGAGGGGCTGAAGACCACTTCGAACAAACTGATTCACATCGGCTGTCCGATTGCATTCGATCACGATCAATTTTTAAAGGATCTCATTGAGTTGATGCGTGTTGCCTATACGAACACCGATGCGATTCGGGATCTGGTCGCGAAGATGGTTCCGACGTATCATCCGAAAAAAGAGCAGATTAACTCCTCTGAAAGGTAACGAAGTACAAAGGAGCTGTTAAGAGCCCGTTACGGGACTTACCGGCTCCTTTCTTATGAAATCATTTCCGGGATTCTTGTATGACGTTCCTCCTGCTCAATGCGTTCAAGCATGGCGCGGTATTCGTTAAGCGGATACGTAATGGTTTTGGATGCGCTTGGAAAAGAAAATACTTTATCGAACGCGAAACTGTATGCCAGCTTTTCTCCTAATATAATCTGATCTCGAACGTTCACACGAAGCTCGTCGGCGAGCGCCAGGATTCGCTCCGCGGTTTCAACGTCGTCTTCGGAAGGGCATACATTTCCGCTTGGGTGGTTATGCATCAGAATAATGCCGGAGGCTTGATAAAAGAAGGCTTTCTCAAAAACATGTCGCGGATCCATGAAAACGGAGTTTTTTGTTCCGACGGAAAGAACGCACGTATTCAATACGTGGAGTTTGGCGTCAAGGCAAATCAGTCGAACCGTTTCATATCGGTCTCTTGCACTGAGCGCCAATCCATAACGGCACGCCTGCTCGGAGTTGTTCAACGTAAACGTTCTTTTTTTCGGAAAGGATGGCTGAAGCTCCAATCGTTTGTGCAGGTCAAACAACAATTGCAGCAATACAATCGTATGCTCACCGACTCCGTCGACCGTTAGCAATTCTTCCTTGGTTGCGGAAAGAACGTTTTCTAAAGAACCGAATTTGTTAATCAGCCGATGCGCCAAAGGATTCACATCCCGTCTGGGAATGGCAAAGGAAAGAAGCAGCTCTAAAAGTGCATGATCCGGCATTCCTGCAACCCCTGTTGCGAGATATTGATCGCGCTGACGTTTTCTATGCCCGGCATGCAGATTATCCATGAATGCTCTCCTTCTCCAATCAAATTTATTTTATAGCATTTATCCAATAAAATCCAGCGATTTTCCACAAAAATGTGAAAATATTTAAAATAAGTTGCACATTGTGTTTCGAGGGGATATACTGTAACAATCTTAAGGAGAATTGATATGGATTATCATACAAAACGATGCAATAGACGGTGGCTCATTTGGACAGCAATTGCTGCCTCACTAATTCTGATCGCAATAGGAGGTGCGAGGATTTATCGCATTCTGACGAATCCGGCAGCGTTGTTTGATTTGTCACAGGAAACCATACAAGCTGAATCGCAATGGATACCTCTTCAGCCGGCCATTCCGATTTCCGTGGAACCGATCGAATCCAAACCGGAACAGAAACCACGTACCGGCAACGAGGATATGTTGAACATCCTTCTGATGGGAATTGACGCTTTTGAGGACGGATCTACCACGAGCGGATCCATGCCGCATACGGATGTGATGATGGTGATTGCGGTCAATTTCAAAACCGATACGGTCGATCTGATCACATTGCCGCGGGATTTGTTTACGGATGTTCCGGAGCATCGCGGCTACTATAAGCTGAACGGCGTATTCAATGTCGGAGGAGGAATGGAAGATCCAGGGGGCGGCTTCCGACTGTCCTGCCGAGCTGCGGAAAAATGGCTCGGAGGAATCTCGATTCCGTATTATTATGCGGTTGATTTTCAAGCTGTCGTTCAAATTGTTGATTCGCTCGGCGGGATTGACTACGATGTCGAACAGCCGTATACCACTTTAAGCAACAGGCACATCCACAAGGGCGTTCAGCATTTGGATGGGGATGCCGTTTTGGGGTATCTTCGCATTCGGAACGAGTCGGATGGGTTGGACAGTTCCAGAACCGCGCGGCAGCGAAAAATGCTGGTTGCCATTTTCAGCAAATTGAAAGCCGAAGGATTGCTCGCGAACATTCCAATGCTGATTCGTGCGTCCAACAGCGGCATCTATACCAATACAACACTTGCGCAAACGACTGCAATTGCAGAATATGCCGCAAAGATCGATTCCGATTCAATTCACACGCGCTCAATGTATGGTTCGATCGGAGAGATCCAATTCTATTGGCGCTTTTGTTACGTCGATCAGGAGAATCGACTTTCCCTGATTCGGGACGTCTACGGTTTTGATGCGGAACCGTATGGAGTCTGCACAAAGGAATACGAAGCCTGGCTGTATCAAATCGGCTTTCAGACACTGAAACACATCGCGCAGGCAGAAAAAGCACTTCGCTTTGTACAGGAACGGAAGGATGCCGGAAGCATTTTTACGGATGAGCAAATAAAGGCCTATCAATCGTGCTATGAGGCATACTATGCGCTAAGCGGCGCTTTTCATTCGGCTTCCGATGAGCTTGCAGGAGCTTATACCGACAGTTCAATTTCTTCTTCGGAGATCGAAGCAATAGAAAATAGAATCAAGGATGCGTTATTGGAGAAATGTCAAGCAGTAAAGACTTCAACCTTGCATCTTTGTGAACAAACCGGATTTCAGGAATCTTTGGTTTGGAGCACATCAGATAAGCGTTGGTATCGGGACACGGATATCAACGAGGTATTTGTAGATTTCGGTTGATTCTTTTTCAATCAAAGCCCGGCAGGAGCATGCCGGGTTTTTTGTGTTTACAAATTATTCATGGAATTTACGAAGATCGACATAATTTGTTCATTGCATTTTATACGAATGAAGGTACAATTATTTTGTAAAGGAGATCAGATTATGTGGTATGAATTGACAAAGGATTGCGATCCATTGCTTCATTCCGATGCAGAGCGCTTTGGCGAGGTGTTGGAATGGGGGATGGATCCATCCGAAGATTGCGAGTTGATTTTTGTGAAAGAGATGACCCCGGAATTAGAGCAATTTTCCGGAATACGGATCGGAGTGGATGTCTCGTTATCGTTTGAATTCGGGAAATGGGATTACCTGGTACGGGAGCCGTTTGATCGTGAATCCCTTGTCAGAATTGCCAAAACACTATGTGGACGTCCGGTCGACAGTGCGTCGGCCAACGCGGAAACAGCGTGTTTGAACGCTTTATCGGTTCCGACACACTTGCTTGGATTTCGTTATCTGCATTCCGCTGTCAGACGGATCAGCCGTGAAACGCATCCGCTTCAAGCTTCCATGATGCATGATGTATACCCCGAGGTGGCAGAGGAGTACGGATCTTCACCGATTATGGTCAATCGCGCCATTCGCCACGCGATCGACTCCGCGTGGCAACAGGGGGAGTCGAGCGTTCAAAGGTCTTATTTCGGATACTGCGCAAATGATAAAAAAGGCGTTCCGACCAACGTCGAATTTCTCTTTGCCGTTGTGGAACGCATGCGAATCCTGAAAGGTTCCTGAACTCCGCTGAGAAGCAATCCGAATCCGATTCGGATTCTGTCAGAATTTTGTCCGGGATCGTGCGGCAAGCGATACAATATATGCAAACAGTACGGCAGCGCAGATACCGCCCGCAGCAGCCTTTAGGCTCCCGGTAAAAGCGCCAATCAGACCACTTTGCTGCACTTCGGAAATTGCACCCTTTGCGAGCGTATTTCCAAACCCCGTCAACGGTACGGTAGCACCGGCTCCGGCAAAATTTACCAAGGGCTCATACAGCCCGAGTCCCCCGAGGATGGCGCCGATCGTTACGAACAAAACGAGGATACGGGGCGGGGTCAGTCGGGTCAGCGACAACAGCAGCTGTCCGATGACACAGATCAAGCCGCCAACAAAAAAAGCATTCCAATATCGCATCATTGTTCACCTGCCTTAAAATGCTCGAAAACCACAGCATGCGCGATCCCCGGAATGGTCTCGCCCTGCTGGTTCGAGGTTGTGCTCATCAATGCGCCGGTCGCCAAAAACAAGATTCGTTTCCATTCTCCGGATTCCAGATGAGGTAAAAGATGCCCGGTCAGGACAACAGCAGAGCAGCCGCAGCCGCTACCGCCGCAATTGTATTTTTGCGATGTTGTATAGATCTCTTTTCCGCAGTCAAAATGACAATCGTCGATCGGAATCTGTTTTTCCCGGCAGAGCCGCAGCAGCATATCCGTGCCGAAACTGCCGAGATCTCCGGTCACGATTCGATCGTAATCCGATGCGTTCCTTCCGGTATCCCGAAAATGCTGGAGAATGGTATCGCACGCCGCCGGCGCCATTGCGGCTCCCATGTTGCTGATATCGTCGATTCCATAATCGATGACCTTGCCGATCGTTGCGGAGGGGATGCGGATATGCCGATACCTTGCTCCGTTTTGCCATCGGTCGGAAAGGATGACACATCCGGCGCCGGTGACTGTCCGCTGCGCGGTCGGCGGGGAGGTTGTTCCCATCTCAAGCGGATATCGGTATTGCCGTTCTGCGGTCGAAAAATGACTGCATGCGACGCAGGCAACGGGGGCGCGATAGCTCCCGTCCACCAGGATACTTCCGAGCAACAACGACTCCGACATCGTGGAGCAGGCGCCATACAACCCCAGAAACGGGATTTGAAGGTCCCTTGCCGCATAGTTGGCCGTAATGATTTGATTCAAAAGATCCCCGCCGAGCATCGCTTGTAAGTCTTTATGCGCAAGACCTCCCGAGCGGCATGCGTCCTTTACGGCCTGTTCAAACATGTGACATTCCGCTTTTTCAAAACTGTCCTCGCCGAAGGTATCATCCTCTACAGCCGTGTCGAAACAGGTTCCGAACGGTCCATCCGATTCGGCTTTTGCAACAATATTTGCCGACCCGATCACATAAGGCATATTGGGAAACAGTAAGGTTCTTTCTCCGATTTGTTTTTGCATACAAACTCCTTTTGCGTTAGGATGCCGTAAATCGGAAAAAAGATACATGCAGAATCGCAAATTGCGATAAAAGGTCAGGAAAGGCCGATAATCCGACCAACCAAAGTCAACAGACCGCAGATCGACAGGCCGAAGAACGTCGGAAGCACGATTGCCAATATGGTATAGAACGCGCTCTTTGTTTCCTTACGGATCGTCCAGACCGTCGTTGCACACGGCCAGTGCAGAACCGTAAACACGATAAAGCAGACGGCGGTGTTTAAGGTCCATCCATGCGATAAAAAGAGCGAGAAAAGCGCTTCGGTTCCGGTCGGTTCCAACAAAACCGAATTACCCTGATAGATCATATAGGAGATCGGCAGAACGATCTCGTTTGCCGGAGAGCCAAGCAGAAAAGAAAGCAGGATGGTTCCGTCCAGTCCAAAGATCCTTGCTACCGGATCCAGGCCGGCTGTTGCGATATGGAGCATTGACTCCGAGCCGATCCGGATGTTGGCAAACAGCCAAAGCAGCAGTCCACAAGGTGCGGCAATGGCTGCTGCACGACCGAGAATCGAAAGCGTGCGGTCAAGCAGGGAACGAACCAAAACTTTTCCGATCTGCGGTCTGCGATACGGTGGAATTTCCAAAACATATGATGAAGAAACGCCATCCAGCAGCGTATGCCCGAGTAACCAAGAGGCTGCAAACATCACGGAGATCGCAAAAACGATAACGACCGACAGCAGCAAGGCTGTAATCAGCCCGTTTACTTGCTTAATGCCGATCATCAGCATCAAAACGGACAGGATCGAAATCAACGCAGGAAACCGTCCGTTGCAGGGGATCATTGCGTTCGTCAGAATTGCGATCATCCGCTCCCGCTTCGATTCGATGATACGGCAGCCGACAACGCCGGCGGCGTTGCAGCCGAACCCCATACAGGTCGTCAAGGCCTGTTTTCCGCAAGCTTGACAGCAGGAAAATCGATGATCAAGCGCAAACGCGATCCGCGGCAAAAAACCTGCGTCCTCAAGAAGCGTAAAGAGCGGAAAAAAGATTGCCATCGGCGGGAGCATGACCGATACGACCCATGCAAGCGTCCGATACACGCCGTCCAATAGCGCGCCGCGAAGCCAATCCGGGGCATTCCACAGAGCAAACCATCGATCCAACTGCTTCCCGAGCGCAAACAATCCGTTGGAAAGCCATTGCGAGGGATAGTTTGCTCCGACCAAGGTAATCCAAAAGATCAGGATCAAGAACAATGCCATGACCGGGAGGGAGACCCATCGCTTCATCAGAAGACGATCCGACGCCTCCCGATCCAACATGCGCCGGTTCGGGTCCATGGAGATGCAGCGACTGCATAAACGCTCCAAACGTTCAAAATCCGCCCTGGGATCGGAATCGGAGCTTACTGCTTCTGC
>JAUMVL010000078.1 GCA_030530185.1 Clostridia bacterium
GGCAGATAGGAAGCCGAGCTTTTCTCCGTCCGCGATCACGGAAAGGCGAATGCCCTCCTTTTCGCAATAGAGCGACCGTTCGGTCAGAATCGTATCAAGAATGTCGTTGCCGGTGTGGATCGCGGAATCGTAAAAGCCGATCATTCGCTTGACCTCACCGATCTCCTTTGCGTCCACATCCGCGCCGCGCTGCTCCCAAAGATCGATCCGGTGACGCAGGTCGTGGCACTTGATGTTGATTAGCTCGATATTCTCCTTGGATTGCTCGATCTGCTTGCGTTCGAGCTCCACCACGCGCTCCAGCTCCGCGCGCTCATGCTCGGCACGGCTCTTATCTAAAATGCTGTATCGCAAATACAACAGCGTAAGACAGCAGAAGATTGAGAACAGGCGCGTAATCACCATCAGCGCATAGCTTTCCAAAGCAAACGCGTCGCGCACGCTCGAAAGAAACAGCACGACGATCAGTGTCGCCGCCGAAAGCAGCGTCATGTTGCGCTTCAATTCCCGTGAGCCGGAGACCGGTTCGGCGTTTTTGGCAAACACGAGCCAGACGCCGAGCGATGTAAGAACGAACAGCAAAATCTGTGTGGACGCATAGAGCAGCAGAGAAAGCGTATCGCCCTGCGGCAGCCCTGCCTTTGTCCAGCCGAACAGCAGCTCAAACACCTGCGTCGCCGTGTGCTCGGTCATATAGGACGCGACGGCAGCGGACAGAAGCTCCGTATAGCTTTCACGGAACAGCAATTTCAGCAGCAGCACGCTGATTCCGAATTCCAGAAAATAAAAGAACGTGTTGGAAAGCAGCCAGCTGTTCGTCAGCGATAGGGTAGAGTACAGTCCGAAGCTCAACACGCTTTGCAGAACGATGCTGACGGCGATACGGACCTTGAAATGCGCGCAGCGGGTAAAGTAGTGCGAAAAGAGAAGCTCGCCGATCAGCAGCTTGATCGGAAAGAGCGACAGCGCCGCAAAGCCCCATAGTAATTTCAGAACGATCATACCGCGCCTCCCTTTGCATACCACTCGGTGAGCGCCGCGATAAACTCTTTACGTCGCGGGTGACTGATCGGCAGGGCGTCGCCATGCACATACACCGTATAGCCGTCCACGCGGTCGATGTATTTCGGATTGATCAGATAGCTGTTGTGCGGGCGCAGGTATCCGGCGTCCGCAAGCTGACGTTCGGCGTCGTCCATTGTGCCGCGCGTTTCGATCGCCCGTTCCAAAAACCGATAGGTCAGCCGGTGTCCACGGACCTCGACATAGCAAAGCTCCCGCGCGTTCGCCCGCACCATGCCGCTCGGCTGCGGAATCAAAAGTTCACGTCCGGTCGTTCGCTGCACGGCGCGCAGGGCGCGCTTCATCTTAAACGCAAAGTCCGAATATGCAACCGGCTTCACAACAAAATCCAGCGCCTCGACCTCGTAGCCCTTTGCGGCGTACTGCGCCATGTTCGTCACGAAGATCAACTGCGTCTCGCTGTCGATCTCCCGAAGCCGCCGCGCGCCCTCCATGCCGTCCATGTGCGGCATTTCGATGTCCATGAACACAAGGTCATAGCCCGCGTAATGATCCAGCAACGCCACGGGGTCGCCAAAACGCGCGAGCGTATATTGCTCGTCACGTTCCGGAAAGAATCGTGCCAGATATTCCGTCAGCCGATCCGCCGCCGTTTGTTCGTCTTCCACAATCGCGATCCGCATGCATTTACCCCTTTCCGATTTCTTTTATGATAGAATCCATCATTTTCCAATAAAAACAATCGCTCTTGCGGCGCTATTGCGTCTCGGCGGTGAAGGAGGCGCGGTAGGTGCGGGGCGTTTGGCTGAATTTGTCCTTAAAGACCTGCTGAAAATGGCTCTGGCTCGAAAAGCAGAGGTATTCCGCGATGTCCGCGATCGGGCGGTCGGTATAGCGCAGCAGGGAGGCGGCTTCCTCGAGCTTTGCGTCGAGAATGTAGCGGTTCATCGAAACGCCCATGCACTGCCGGAACGTGGTGGACAGATACGACCGGCTGAGATTGACGTGCGCCGCGACGTCCTCGATCGTGATGCGATGGTTGAGGTTCCGGTGAATATAGTTCACGCAGCGATGCATCAACCGATTGTGCACCGCGTTCGAGGGGAGCAGCGTCTCCTTGCGGGTGCGTACGCGGGCGATAAAGTCGCGCAGCATGGCGACGTTGAGCGCCAACAGCTCGTCCGCGCGCTGCAAGCGTTCCATCTCCCGAATGTACGCATCGGAAAGCGAATACGCGGTTTCGCGCGGGATTCCGGCGGCGATTGCGGCTCTGCAGGCGAGAGCCACGGACACGATCAGGTTATCCTTCAGCGCGCGCAGCCCCGTGGAAGCGACCGTACCCGGATTGAACGGCGGGACGTTGCGGACAAATTCCTCAAAGCCCTCCGCGTCGCCCTCGGTTACGAATCGCTGCAAAAGCGCCTCGATCTCATAGGAATTGTTGTACGTTTCCGCTTCATGTGTGGCGAGCAGCTGTTCCGCCTGCTCGGAGCTCGGCGTGAACGCGGCGGAGGCGGCAAGGATCGAATCGGGCAAAACGGGGTCGCTGAGCGTTCCGGTCAGCAGAAAATGCAAAAGGCTCAGCTTGCGCCCCAAAATGTTGGGATTGTAGGGCGGGATGCGCGCCATGTAATCGTCGAACGCACTTTGCTCAGTTGACGTGACGACATATTCGCGCCGAAGCGCGATAAGCGTATCGTCGTCGACCCAAATGCCCGGCACCGGTCCGCCGAACACGACCGCGCCGTCGGTCGCGCGAACGGAAAAATAGAGACAGTTCGCGTCTGAATAGCGCATGGCGGCGTCATTTGCTTCGCTTTGAAGCGCGCGCAGGATGTATGCCGGCGGCTGCACGGCAAGCGACGTTTCGGGAAACTGCGCCGAAAACGCACCGTCGCGGTACACGAACAGCGGAATGAACTCCCCTTCATAAAACAAACGGCAAATCTCTTCCGACGACGGCATAAAAACGCCTCCTCTCTTGTGAAAAGTATATCATTTTTTTGTAAAATATTCAATGATTTCTGATAAAAATAAAACAAATCTGTAAGAAAAATTCAAAGAATCTCTGTACAATACGGATGAGTGGGATAAGACCGCAGGTTCTGATGCGAAGAGGATGATATTTTGTAATTTCCGATTGGATTTTACAAGCATCGGCGCAATCGGATCGGTACAATGACGGTGTATTCGAAAAATCAAACAGGAGGAACCAATGAAGAAACAGAGCAAAAAGGGCTGGATTGCGGTCGTTGCAATTCTGCTGGTTGCGGCGCTTGCGGTAAACATCGCCTGCGCGTCGCTCGAAACGATGATCACATCGTGGATGGGCGTGAACCTGAACCCGATGCTGACGGGAAGCAAGGCGGAAAGCAGCGCCGAAATTCTGTCCGTGGCGGAGGCGACCGAGCAGAGCCTTCGCATCTCCGAGGAACTGGAGGGCGAGGGCGTTGTGCTTTTGAAAAACGACAATGCGGCGCTGCCGCTGGGCAACGGCGCGAAGGTCAACCTGTTCGGCTTTGCCTCAATCGACCCGATCTACGGCGGCACGGGCAGCGGCGCGGGCGACACCTCGCAAAACGTGGACGTCGTGGCGGGACTTACGAACGCGGGGCTTTCGGTCAATCCGGAGCTCGTGAAATTCTATCAGACCTCCGGCGTGTCCCGCGTGAAGCAGAACGGCTTTTCGGGCTCGAACTTCACGCCCGCCGAGGTTCCGGCTTCCGCTTATACCGACGCGGTGCTGAGTCAGGCGAAGGACTACTCCGACACGGCGATCATTGTCCTGTCCCGCATCGGCGGCGAGGGCGGCGACCTGCCGATGGATATGTTTGCTGCGGGGTACAGCCAAACGGATGACGGCAGACACTATCTCGAACTGACGCAGGACGAGGAAGATTTGCTGGCGCTCGTTAAGGCGCAGGGCTTTGCAAAGACGATCGTGATGGTGAACTCGTCCCACGCGATGGAGCTTGGCTTTGTGGACGGCGTGGATGCGGCGATCTGGGTCGGCGGCCCGGGTGCGGTCGGCTTCAACGCGGTGGGCAAAGTGCTCTCCGGCGAGGTCAACCCCTCCGGCCGATTGGTCGATACCTATGCGTATGACATGACGACCGCTCCGGCGTACTGGAACGCGGGCGATTTCACTTACGGCAATATCCACCGCAACTACGTGGAGTACGCCGAGGGCATTTATGTCGGGTATCGCTACTATGAGACGGCGGCGGCCGACGGCTATATCGACTATGCCAAGACCGTGCAGTATCCGTTCGGCTACGGTCTGAGCTACACGACCTTTGAACAGACGATCGAAAGCTATGCCGACGGCGGCAGCTCAATCGCAATGCAGGTGAAGGTCACCAACACCGGCTCCGTCGCGGGCAAGGACGTTGTGCAGGTTTATTACACCGCGCCGTACACCAAGGGCGGTATCGAAAAGGCGCACGTCGTGCTGGCGGGCTTTGCCAAGACGAAGCTGCTGCAGCCGGGCGAGAGCGAGACGGTCATGATCGCGTTTGCTGAGGAAGACATGGCGTCCTTCGATGCGTTCGGTGCGGGCTGCTATGTGCTCGAAGCCGGCGATTATGAAATCAAGCTGATGAACAACGCGCATGATGTGATCGACAGCCGCATGCACACCGTCAAGGAAACTGTGACCTACGGCGAGGGCAATCCGCGCTCGACGGACAAGACCGCTGCGGTCGCGCATTTTGCGGACGTGCAGAACGGTCAGATCACGGTCTATGTGTCCCGCTCCGATTGGGAAGGCACGACGCCGAAGGAGCGCGTGGACGGCAAGACCGCATCCGACGCGGTGGTGAAGGCGTTCAGTGAAAAAGCACCGTATGAAGTGAACGACAGCGATCCCGCGATCGTCTATGCCGATAACGGCCTCGTGCTCGAGGACATGGCGGGACTCGATTGGGACGATCCGAAGTGGGAGCTGCTTTTGCAGCAGCTGTCCGATGAGGATATGGCAACGATGATCTTAAACGGCGGCTGGTCCACGCCTGCGGTGGCGAGCGTCGGCAAGCCCGCGACCTCCGATCTCGACGGTCCTGCGGGGATCAACTCGCTCGTGAGCAGCTTAAAGGGTGTGCAGTTCCCGACCGAGGCGGTCATCGGCTCGACGTGGAACGCGGAGCTGGTTGAGGAGTTCGGTAAGGTGTTCGCGCAGGAGGCGGCGGCAAACGGCGTCGTCGGTCTGTACGCACCGGGCATGAACATCCACCGCACGCCGTTCGGCGGACGCAACTTTGAGTATTATTCCGAGGACGGTTTGCTGTCCGGCAAGCTCGGCGCGGCGCAGGTGCGCGGTTCCGAGAGCCAGGGCGTCTATATGTACGCGAAGCACTTTGCGCTCAACGATCAGGAAAGCAACCGCCTTTCGATCTCCGTTTGGGCGAACGAGCAGGCGATGCGCGAGCTGTATTTCAAGCCGTTCGAGCTGACCGTAAAGGAAGGCAAGACGACCGCGATCATGTCGAGCTACAGCTACTTCGGTACGACTTGGGCGGGCGGCTCTAAGGCACTGATCACCGACGTACTGCGGAACGAATGGGGCTTTGTCGGCATGGTCGTGACCGACTCCGCGATGAGCAATACCTCGTGGATGGATCCGAACCTTGCGGTGCGCGCGGGCAACGATATGATGCTATGCCTGATGGGCGCGAGCATCGATTCCTCCAACAACACGGCGCGCAACGCGATGCGTGCGGCGTGCCACAACATTCTCTACACGCAGGCAAATTCCGCGGCGGTGCAGGTCGAAGCCGACAATACGCCGTACTGGTACGCGCTCGTCGCGCTGTTCAACGCGATCGTGCTGTCTGTGATCCTGCTGCTGGTGCTGAAGCACACGGCATTTAAGAACAAGAAGATGGGCGTCGTCGGCGTCGTGACCGTGCTCGCGGTGTTTGTGCTGTGCGGCCTGCTGGTCTGGTTCGCATTCATCAAGCCGACGACCGTGAAGAAGCAGGGTGGCGGCTCTGCAGAAGCGGTGGAAACCTCCGAGACTGCAGAAGAACCGAAGGAAGAGAAACCAGAAGAACCGAAGGAAGAAGCGAAGCCCGCCGAAGCACCCGCAGCAGCGGCAACGGTTGCGCCGGAAACCGGCATGGAGCTTTATGAACTCGCATCCGGTTGGCTCGGCTGTCATGTGAACATCAACGCAGACGGTACCTATACGATTGCGTATGACTACAGCGAGGAGTACAAGGGCATCGAAAGCGACAAGGGTACTTGGGTACGTGTTTCCGATTCCGAACTGACGCTGACCTCCGATCAGACCGGTGCGACGGTTCCGGTCACACTCGCGGACGGCAAGTGGTCCTGCGAACTCACCGAATCGAATACTTCCACGGTCTGCCATCCGTTTGCGGAAGTTGGTGCGGCACCCGCAGCAGCGGCAGCGGTTTCTCCGGAAGACGGCATGGAGCTTTATGAGCTTGCGGCAGGCTGGCTCGGCTGCCATGTGAACATCAACGCGGACGGCACCTATACCATCGCGTATGATTACAGCGAAGAATACAAGGGCATCGAGTCCGACAAGGGTACTTGGGTACGCGTCAGCGATACCGAACTGACGCTGACCTCCGATCAGGACGGTAAGACCACTCCGGTTACACTTGCAGACGGAAAGTGGTCCTGCGAAGTCACTGAATCGAATACCTCCACGGTCTGCCACCCGTTTGTCGAAGCGGGCGCAGCGCCTGCTCTGGCGGTTCCGGCGGTTTCTCCGGAAGATGGCATGGAACTGTACGAGCTCGCGGCTGGCTGGCTCGGCTGCCATGTGAACATCAATGCAGATGGTACCTATACAATTGCGTATGATTACAGCGAGGAATACAAGGGCATCGAGTCCGACAAGGGTACTTGGGTACGTGTTTCCGATACCGAACTGACCTTAACTTCCGACCAGACCGGTGCGACCGTTCCGGTCACGCTTGCGGACGGCAAATGGTCCTGCGAACTCACCGAAGCGAACACCTCCACGGTCTGCCATCCGTTCATCGAGTCGGGTGAACCGTCAGCGGCGGCGACCGCTGCGGAGCCGGAAGCGGTGACCTACACGGTTGTGTACATGGGCGTGGACGACGCGGTATATGCGACGCTGAACACGACCGACGGAACCGCGGTTCCCGAGATCAGCGAGTATTCGTGTGAACTCGTTGAGCCGAACACGCAGACGAAGGTTCGTCCGACGGCGATCCTGCAAAAAGGCTACGACGTCAAGCAGGGACTGGAACTCTCCACACGCGCGGACGGCTGGCTCGGCTGTCATGTGACCGTCAATGCGGACGGCACCTATGCGATCGCCTATGATTACAATGAGGAAAACAAGGGCGTCGTTTCCGACCAGGGCACCTGGGAGAACGTTCCGAACATCGGCATTGTGCTGACCAACGACAAGGGCGAGCAGTCTGCAATCATCGAATGGCTCGACGCAGTCCCGATGCGGGATGGCTATCGCTTTGCAGGCTGGCAGTCCAAGCCGAATGTCACCAAAGATGAACTCGTGCTCGGCGTTTCCCCGTATGAGGTTCCGCTTGGCGCGAGCAGTCTCTATGGTGGCGAGGGCACGGCGATTACCCAATACGAACTGATGAACGGCAATATGCTGATTCTCTATCCGCGTTGGGCGGAGCGCACCGAGATCCATTCTGCCGAAGAACTCAAGACCATGAAGGATGACCTGATGGGCTGGTACGTTCTGGCGAACGATATCGACCTTGCGGGTGAGAATTGGCAGCCGGTGGGCATGTACTTCTCGAACTACGAAACCGTCAACGCGCCGTACTGGACCTATGCGTTCCGCGGCATGCTCGACGGCGACGGCCATGCGATTCAAAACCTTGCGATCACCGTGGACAGCTGCAAGGGGCGTACCGAGGGCTTTGAGAATGCCAAGGTCTGGCGCAACGACGGCGAAGCGCTCGGCGCGGATATCGCGCTGTTCGGTGCGTCGGCAACCGCCAAGATCAACAATGTGACCTTTGAAGCGCCGGTTCTGAACGTAACCTCCCAAAACGACGCGACGCCATACGTCGGCGTGCTCTGCGGCT
>JAUMVL010000079.1 GCA_030530185.1 Clostridia bacterium
TGAAACACGTTGCCGTGTCACTTCCCTTTGAACTTTTTATGAAGAAAAAGTACAATTATATTTTACAAAACCTGATACGCAAAGTCAAGATTTTTATCGAAAAAGCAACCGTAAATCCATCGCAATTTTTCTTTTTTGTTCATCTGTCTTTTTAAGAGAAATCCTTGATTCAATTTCGCGATCCAGAGTCGAACACGTCCCCGCTTTTCTTTGCGCCGCGCAAAAAAAAGCAGCGAAGCATGCTTCACTGCTCTTTTGGGGAAAAGATTCCGGTTATGCGGTCATGCCGTGCGCCGCCATGTAGTCATAGATGCGCTTGCCGTGCTCCTGCTCTTCCTTCTGGATGTGGTTGAGCACATCGCGCGCCTGCGTGCTGACGAATTCGAAAATGCAGGTATCGTACAGGGACGACACATGCTTTTCGGTATCGAGCGCGTCGCGGCAAAGGAACTCATCCTCCTCGCTGGCTGCGCTCTGCTTTTTCTTCGAGTCGGAAGAAGCGCCGTCCGAAGCGTTCTGCTGCTGGCCGCCCTTGGAGGTCATCATGGGGATCGTACCGTTTTTCATCTGCTCGAGCGTGTTGTAGTGTTCCTGCTCGGTCGCCTTGATGTCCTCAAACAGGGTTTTCAGCTCCTCGTCGCAAGCGCGGTCCGCATAGTCCGTGTACTTTTCGATGCAGATCTGCTCAGAGTTGAGCATGTCCTGCAGCAACAGGGTTTCTTTTTCTGTCCATTGCATTTGTTTCATCACCTCGACAATAGTATGGCCGAAAGCGACGCCTTGCTATACCGTTTTCCATGGAAAAAGATTGTCGAAAAAAAGCCCCGCGCAAAAAGCACAGGGCCGTCAAAGATGTTTCTCAGGCAGGCACGCGGTCGATCTTCTTCCGTACTCAGACCGACAGCTTTCCGTTTTCATAACGGATCGGAATAAAGATCGGATGCTCTGATTTTTTGCGATTCGGCGAATGCAGCGTCAGCATGCATTGTCCGTCGAAGGTTCGGAAAACCATCCCGTGTCCGCCATCTTTGGTATACAGCAGCTCCCGATCCACCGTCCAATGGCCGGTGATCTCATCGTTGTCGGAATGCGCAAGCGCCTGAACATAGGCATTGCGCCTGCCGTAGCTCGACCAAAGCAGATGCAGCCTGCCGTCCTCGGTCCGAAAGAAGAACGGTCCGTCGGTCACATAGTTCCAAAGCAGGAACGGACGGATTGCAGGCTTTCCCTGTGTCGCGGTAAACAGCAGCTTCGGTTCGCCCAGCGGCGCTTTCAGATCCTCGCTCAGCCGTATCGCAAGAATCTGTCCGTCGCGCACCTGCATCCATTCATGGCAGAATACCATATACGGCGTCCCGTCGTTTGCGATGTACAGCGTTCCGTCGAGACAGCGCCAATCCCGCGGCGTGATCGTACCGTCCGACCACGGAACAAACGGTCCCTCGGGGGAATCCGCCCTCAGAATCGCCGTTCCCTGCCGCGGGCCGTCCGAGAACGTCGCAAACAGATAGAACGCGTGCCGATACACGTGCACTTCCGGCGCCCAGTAGTTCATCGTTGCCCAAAAGCCCTCCGGACGGGTAAAGATCTCCTTTGGCTTCGACCATTCGATCAGATCGGCGCTTTGGTACACGTCAAAGCCGAATGCTTCTCCGGCAAACGCCGTTTCGCTCCGCGTACCGTACAGATAGTATGTTCCGCGATACGGCAATACAAACGGATCCCGCAATAAGATCTCTGAACACTTCATTTCTTTCCCTCTTTTGTCTTGCGTCCGCAAAAAGCCTCTTCCGGGTTCGAATCCGTTACCGGTCCGCTTTGATCGGGCCGTCGTACTGATACGTCTGCATCAGCTCGAGCTTGAACAGGTTCGCCTTGTGCTTGCGGTCGATCAATGCCTTCGTTTCGGGGTCATCGATCTCACCGGTGCGGATGTAGCGGTCGAGCACGGCGTAGGTGAAGCCGAGGTTGTCCTCGTCGGTCTTGCCGCAGAGCCCGTCGGAGGGCACCTTGTGTACGAGCGAGTCGGGCAGACCCAGCGCGGTGCCGAGCTCCTTGACCTCGGCAACGGTCAGCTTGCCCAAGGGGCAGACGTCGCCGACCGAATCGCCGTAGCGTGTGGAATAGCCGACCCAGTCCTCCGAGAGGTTGCAGGTGTTGATCACGCGGCCGTTTTCGGACTGCGACACGGCATAGAGTGTGCTCATCCGAAGCCGCGGGGCAAGATTGATCCTTGCCTGATTCGAGAACTGAATGCCCGAGAAGAACAGGGCGTTGACGATGCCGTCGTATCCCTCCTTGATGTTGACGATATAGTGCCGGATGCCGAGAAACTGCACGAGCGCCTTGGCATCGTCGATATCCGCCTGCACGCCGTTCGGCATCAGCACGCCGAGCACGCGCTCGCGCCCGAGCGCTTCGACGCACAGCGCCGCCGTAACCGAGCTGTCCTTGCCGCCCGAAATGCCGATGACCGCGTTGCAGCCCTTGCCGTTGGCCTCAAACCAATCCCGCAGCCACTTGACAAGATCCTGTTTGACCTGCTCCACATCGAATGCCATACGCTTATCCTCTCAAAACTATATTTTTCTTGGCAAGATCGGCAAGCACTTCGTCGATGTACGTCTGTACCTCGGACTTGCTCAGCGTCTTGACCGGAGAAACAAAGTGCAGCCGGACCGTGATGCTCTTGATCTCGGCCTCGTATACGTCGACGAGCGAAATCTTTTTCAGCGTCTCGTTGGGCTTTGCCGCAAACGCCTGTTCAATATCGCCGAACGTACCGTCCTTGTCCACAACGAACGACAGATCGATGTCGATGCCCGGGAACTTCGACGGCTCCTCATAGGTGATCTCCTTTTCGGGAATCTCGGCAAACGCGTCGAGATCCAGCTCCGCGGTCAGAATAAACGCGCGCTTGTCGATCGCCTCCTGTACGGCGGGGTGCACGACGGCAACGTAGCCGAGCACCTTGCCGCAAACGACGATCGACGCCGTATTGGCCGGATGCTGCCACGCAAACTTCGTTGCGGTGCGCTCGAACGTCACCTTCTGCCGCCGCAGGTTCCAGACCATCGTCGAAATCATGTCGAGGAACCGAGCAAACGGAACGCGCTGCACCAATGCGTGCGTCAGCGACGCAATACCCAGCGTTCTGCGCTCGTTGCAATCGCCGTTCTCCTTCTGCCCCGCCACGACGCGGCCGATCTCGAACACGCCGAAATCCGGCGCAAAGAAGCGATTCTCGTTCAGCACGGGCAGCAGCGTCTGCTGCATCGAATTGCGCAGTACCGTCGTATCGGGGTTCATGCCGTTCAAAAGGCTCACATTCTCGGGCAGCGGGATGTTCAGCCCCGCAAGCTTTTTCGCGTCGCACCAGATATAGGTGTGCACCTCATGCAGCCCGAACTGTTTGACGAGTGCGTCCTTCAGCGCCGCCTCATCGGCCTTCACGCGCAGCGGGCGAACCGGATGCAGCGCGCTCAGCGTCGTTTCGATGTTGAAATTGTCGTAGCCGTAGATGCGCGTGATTTCCTCGACGACATCGGCCTTGATCGTCACATCCTTGGTCGCGCGCCACGAGGGCACGAGCACCGTAAAATCGTTGCCGCTGCGCGTAACGCCGAAGCCGAGCCGCGTCAGCGTATCGACGATCTGCTCGCCGGAGATTTGAATGCCCGTATAGCGATCGATAAACGCCTGGTCGAAGCTCAATGTGATCGTCGGGTAGTGATATTCATAGCGGTCGGTAAAGCGAGAAACAACCTTGGCCTCGGGATCGATCGCAAGTAGGAGCTTGGTAAAGCGCGCCGCCGCGAGCTTGCACAGCTCGGGATCGAGCGTCTTTTCGTAGCGCATCGAGGCGTCGGTGCGAAGGCCCACGCGCGTCGACGTTTTTCGCACGGAAACTGCCGAGAATGTTGCACATTCGAGCGTGACCGAATCGGTATCCGCGACGATTTCGCTGTCCAATCCGCCCATGACGCCCGCGATGGCGACCGGTGTTTCGCCCGACTTGATCATCAGCGTCTCGGGATCGATGCGGCGCTTGACGCCGTCGAGCGTTTCAAACTCGAACGGCTCGGGGAAGCGCTCGACCTGAATCGTGGAGATCTTGCGGGAATCGAAGGCGTGCATCGGCTGACCGAGCTCAAGCATGACGTAGTTGGTCAGGTCGGCAAGCAGCGAGATCGCGCGCATGCCGCAATAGTACAGGCGGATCTGCATGTCGATCGGGCTGACCGACTTTTTCACGTTGTCGATGCGAAGCGCCGAATACCGGTAGCAAAGCTCGCTGTCGATGCGGCCCACCGGAACCTCAGGCAAGCTTGCATACACATCGAGATCGGCAAGATCGAGCGGTTTTAACGGACGCTTGGCGATCGCGGAAAACTCGCGCGCAATGCCGTAATGTCCCCACAGGTCGGGACGATTGGTCAGCGATTTGTTGTCCACCTCGAACACGGTGTCGCGGATTGCATAAAGGTCGGTCACAAGCTTGCCGAGCGGCGCGTCAGAGGGCAGCTCCAACAGCCCGGTCGAGCTTTCGGCAATGCCGAGCTCCTGCGCCGAGCAGCACATGCCGCGCGACACAACGCCCGCAATCGTGGCCTCGCCGATCGTCATGCCGACGACCGAGGCGCCGAACGGTGCGAACGGAATGCGCATGCCCTCGCGCACGTTGGGCGCGCCGCATACGCAATGATCCTCGCGATCACCGAGATTGACGGTGACCAGATGCAGCTTTTTCGAGTTGGGATGCGGTTCGACCCTGGTCACCTCCGCTACGACAACGCCCTGCACCTCTTTGCCGAGCTCGTACACCTCCTCGACCTCCGCGGTCGAAAGCGTGAAGCGATGGATGAGATCGTTGAGATCGAGACCGGACAGATCGACATAGTCCGAAATCCAATTCATCGAAACTTTCATGGTTCTGTCCTCCTTACCGCACAAACTGGGAAAGCGCCTTTAAGTTGCCGCTGTTGAGATCGCGGATATCCTTGACGCCGTACTTCATCATGGCAAGTCGCGTCAGCCCGAGGCCGAACGCGAAGCCCGTGTACTTTTCGGTGTCGATGCCGCCCGCCTTCAGAACGTTCGGGTGGATCATGCCGCAGGGGCAAAGCTCGAGCCAGCCGGAGTTTTTGCAGGAGGGGCATCCCTCGCCGCCGCAGATCAGGCACGAAATATCGAGCTCAAAGCCCGGTTCGACGAACGGGAAGAAGCCCGGTCTGAGCCGCACCTTGATATCCTTTTGGAACACCTCGGACAGCATCGTCTTCATGAAGTAGATCAGGTTCGAGATCGAGATGTTCTCGTCGATCATGATGCCCTCCATCTGGAAGAACGTGTTCTCGTGGCAGGCGTCGGTCGATTCATTGCGGAAGCATCTTCCCGGGAAAATTGCGCGAAGCGGCGCGCCGTATTTGCGCATAATCGCGTTCTGCGCGGCGGAGGTATGCGTTTTCAAAAGCTGACCGTTGGTCAGATAGTAGGTATCCTGCATATCGCGCGCAGGATGGTGCTTGGGGATATTCAGCGCCTCGAAGCAATGGTAATCGTCCACGATCTCATCATAATCCTCGATCGTGAAGCCCATCGAAGCAAAGATCTGCTCAACCTCGCGCTGCACAAGCGTGATCGGATGATACGAACCCTCCGGCAAGGACACCGGCTGGGTCAGATCAAACCGCGGCGCCAAAGCGATCTTGTTTTCCAGATCCCGGGCGTGCGCCTCTGCGATACGGTCAGCGATCGCCTGCTCGACCATGCTCTTTAACTGGTTGACCTTCTGACCGTATTCCTTGCGCTGATCGGCGGCCAGCGAGCCCATATTTTTCAAAAGTCCCGTGACCTCACCCTTTTTGCCGAGATAGCGGACACGAAGCTGCTCGAATGCTTCGCTCGAATCGGCTTTTTTGAGATTCTCATAGAACTGCTCGCGCAGCTCCTCCATCGAAAGTGCCATAGAATTCCTCCTTGTTCAAATAGAAACGTCCCATGCATCAGCATGGGACGAAAAAAACTTCCGCGGTACCACCCAAGTTAAAGGCTTGTGCCTTTCGCTCATTTCCCGATAACGCAGGACAGCGCCCAAAGAAGGGATGCTCCGGTGCCGAAATTTCCCGTCCGTGCCCTGCGCCCCGCTTTCAGCCGCGGCGGTGGCTCTCTTTGGCGGCGTTCGGACGATACAAAACACCTTCAACGCAACGTTTATTATATGGTACAAACGCCGGAATGTCAACCGTGGATTTCAGGGTTTCTTTTGGTTTTTCCCATTGCTTCCCCTCCGCATCTGTGGTACGATATCAATATGAAACCGTCCTCTGCCCCGCAAGCAAAAGCGCTCGCCGCCCTGCTCGATCCCTGCGTCAAAGTCCTCCCGGAAGGGTTCCGAATCGACCTTTCCCAAAGCCCCGGCGCATGGAACGATGCTCTGCGCACCTACGGCGGGCGGACGCTGTGCAGCGCCGTTGCGGCGCGGCTTTGCGCGGATTACCGGCAAGCGTTTCAAAAACCGTTCCTGTTTTCCGAACGCTGCATTTCCCATGAACTGCGCTACCATCTGCTCGCCTATCTTTGGACACAGAAGCTATGCGTCTATCGCCCGCTCTCGACGCTTCTGCTTCCCCGCGCCCGGCTTGAACGCGCCTGCCGTTCGGTCGAAATCGACATCGGCGATGTATACCGTTGGAGCCAGCGCGTCATCTTCCGCTACTTTTTCGGCATCCGAAAGGAGCTGCGCAGAACCGATCGGGACCCGTATGCAGTCCGGTTCGGCAAACGCCTTGTCCGGATTCCGCTGGTGAAAAAATAAGCATACAGAAAGCGCCGAAGGAAATTCCCTCGGCGCTTTTGCTTTGTCCGATCGGATCGGAAGGGGACGGATCCGGCGAACAAACTTATCCTCCGTTACTGCTGCGGGACGTATTCCCCGAAGGTAACCGTCACTTCCATCTGCCGTCCGGCGCGCTGCAGCGTGATCTTTGCGGTATCGCCGGCGTTAAACGACGAGACCATGTCGCTGAGATCCGAGTTCGACGTAACACGCGTTTCGTTGACTGCAAGGATCAAATCGTTGATCTGAATGCCCGCCGCTTCGGCCGCGCTGCCTGCCGCCACATCGACAACCTGCACGCATGATACGCTGCTGTACGACCAGAAGCCGTAATCGCTGCGCAGCGAAACGTTTTGCGTCGAAACGCCGAGGTATGCTCTGCCCTTGATATAGCCGTAGTTGAGCAGGTCGTTGATCTCGGTCAGAACGTTGTTGATCGGAATCGCAAAGCCGAGTCCCTCGGCGTTGTTGCCGGACGCTTTTGCGTTGACAATGCCGATCAGCTTACCGCTCGCATTGAACAGGCCGCCGCCGGAGTTGCCCGGAGAGATCGCTGCATCGGTCTGGACGAGTTCCATCTCGCTGTTCTCGACCGTTACCGGACGGCGCAGTGCGGAGATGATCCCGCTCGTTGCCGTTCCGCGCAATTCACCCAGCGGGTTGCCGATCGCAATCACATCCTCGCCGACCGTCAGCATATCGCTGTCGCCGATCTCGGCAGCCGTAAGGTTCGCTGCGTCGATCTTGATGATTGCAATATCGTTGCGCTTGTCCTGTCCGACAAGCGTCGCCTCGTACTCGGTATCGTCGTTCAGGTACACCTTAATCTTGGAGGCGTTCTCGACCACATGCGCGCACGTGGCAATATAGCCGTCCTCGGTCAAAATGACGCCGCTGCCGCTGCCTTCGGCTTCATACGTCTGTCCCCAGTAGGTGACCGGCGACACGATGTCGATTCCGACGACACTCGGCGCAGCAATCTCGCAGATCTGCGCACGGGTAAACGTACCGTCGTGCGCAAAGCCGTCCGACTTGACAACCGCATCGTTTGCTTCGGCCGTGTCCTTTGCCGCCGGGTTCGATTGCAGAGCCGGTGCCGGTACGGCGGTGGCCACCGCCTGCGGAGCCTGCTCCGGGGCGTCGACCGCTGCTGCGGCGGCATCGCGGGTAAGCAGATAGCGGTTCGAAAGCAGCACGCCTGCAAACAGTCCGATGACCGTTGCCATCGCGACGCAGCTCAGCAGAACG
>JAUMVL010000080.1 GCA_030530185.1 Clostridia bacterium
GGCGTTGCGGTCGGCTCGGGCGTGGGAACCGGCGTTGCGGTCGGCTCGGGCGTCAGCGCGTGGGTGGAGTCGGAAGCGGAATCCGAGCGCGGTGCGGATGTGACTGTCTCTGCTGCCGTCATCTCATTTTTTGCAACCGACTTGGTTCCCGCGCAGCCGATCAGCAATACGCTCAGAAGAAGCGCCGTCCATTTGCAAGTGAATCTATTCAAAACGCCGTCCTCCATTCTTTGCCGGCCCCGTCCAAAAGCTGAAAAGACGCAACCGAAATTTTCATGCATTCAAAAAAGCAAAGTACAATTCGAAGCAGAACAGTACGACGGGCAGCGCAAAGACGAGGCTGTCGGCGCGATCCATGATGCCGCCGTGTCCGGGGAGGATTTTGCCGTAATCCTTGATGTTCGCCTGCCGTTTGATCATCGATGCGCACAGATCGCCGATCTCGCCCGCAGCGGAGCACAGGAAAGAAGCGATAAGGAACAGTAACAGCGGCAGTTCGACATTGAGCAAGGGCCTTAATGCAAAGTAGATGCCGATCCCTGACAGCGTGCCGACCACCAACCCGCCGATCGATCCCTCGATCGTCTTTTTGGGGCTGATTTCCGGCGCCATCTTGTGCTTCCCAAACCACCGGCCGATAAAGTATGCCCCTATATCGCACAGGCTTGCCGCGACGATCACGACCGACAGGATCGGCAGCCGATGCTCGAGCTCCATCTCGCCGACATATGCAAACAGCAGGAAGAACAGCATCGGATACAGAAAAATCGCGAGCGTACCGAGCACGTTTTCGTAACCGACGCGATAAAACAGCGCGTACGCAAGCACAAGAATTACGTCAATGCCGAGCGCAATGATCGACCACGCGCTCGGGAGTTTAGAAAGCATTGCGGCGCTTAAAAGAACGAGCAAGATGCAGGCCGGCCACGGGGAGCTGCGAATTTTCATCGCGTGCAGCGCTTCGGCCATCTCCCAGCAGGCAAGGCAGCCGAGCACGGTGAAAAACAACACCGATGTATACCGGCCGTAATAAACACAGGCGCCGAAGATCAGAATCAGCGTTATGCCCGTGATGGTGCGGATCAGCGTTTGAGATTTACGGGTTTGCAAAGCGCAGAGCTCCTTCCATGATTTTGATATCGAGTTCATCGGCGGTAATCAGCTCGCCGTCGAGCGAAAACATCAGGTTCTTTCCGCGTACAACGATGTGCTTGGCACGCCGATACGTGATGTCCTTTTCAAACCTCGGATCATCCAGATGCTTGCCCGCGGTATACGGCCCGAGCACCTGCACAAACCGGAGATGATTGATGGTGCGGAACATGCAGACCTCGAGCCAGCCGTCGTCCGCCACCGCGCGCGGGGCGCAGCGGAACGAGCCGCCGACGTATTGCCCGTTGCCGATCGTGCAGAGCAGGATCTTGCCGTCGGACAGCTCCTCCCCGTCCGCAACGATCGAGCATTTGGTTTTCATCGCGGTCAGCAGCGCGGTCACGATACCGGTCGTATAGGCGTTCTTGCCGCCGATGATCGGTTTGCGGCGCACTTTCGGAATCGTTTTGGCAACGGTCGTGTCGAATCCAAAGTTCAGTACGTTCACTGCGACGTGTTCATTGGCTTTGATCAAATCGATCGGCTTATCCTCGGCTTTCAAAAGCGCCGGGATGTCAAGAAACCTTTCAGCGCCGCCGAACGTTTTGACAAAGTCGTTGCCGCTGCCGCACGGAATGGTCGTAACGGATGCATTCTTGTGCCGATATGCACCCGCCGCAACCTCGTTCAAGGTTCCGTCTCCTCCGCAGGCATAGAAGCGCAGCTGCTCCTCCGGCTCGGCCTTGCAGCGATTGTCCACAAACGCCGTAGCGTCATGCGGCGCTTTGGTCGCATAAAATTCGTAAATTACGCCGGCTTTTTTGCATGCCGATTCGATGCTGCTGCAAAGCGCATCCTTCCCCTCGGCCCTTCCCGCCGCGGGGTTCATAACAAATATGTGTTTCACGTTGTCCCTTCCTCAGTCGCAAACAGTTTGTAGGTATTTAATAGTATATCATACATTTTCGCGGATGCACGTGTTTTTTTCAGAAAATGGCAGTTTTTCGACAGTTGGATGCGGACAGCCAAAACGGCTGATGATTGCAAACGACCGCGGAGTATGTTATACTACAAATTACGCGGACGCACCCGCAAAGAAAGGAATGATTCGATATGACCGCTTTGGAATACTATACAAGCCTGCTGCCCGAAAACGAACGGGATTTCTTCCGTTATCTGCCCACGATCAACGATCTCGTTGCGTTCGCGGGCAAACACTTTGCCAGCGACCTTGCGCTGGACGGTGCAGCGGGCCCGATGACCTATCGGGAAATGATCGACGCACTGGGCGGTCTGCGCGGTTTTTTGAAGGCGCAGGGCGTTCAGCCGGGCGACAAAGTCGGCATGCAGCTGCCGAATTCCGCGCTTGCAGCCGAATTGATCCTTGCCGCCATGACCTATGGCGCCGTGATTGTACCGATCCCGATGACGATGGGCGGTGAGGAGCTGACAGGCAATCTCCGGAAAATGGATATCTCGCTGTACATCTACGCCGATGTGCTCGAGTCGCGCGTGGCATCCATGCCGCTGCCGGATGCCGTCCGACCCGTTGCGGCATCCAAGGTAACGCCCATTGGGTTCGCACCGGAGGCATCAAACGAAAAGGATACCCCTGCGGCCATCTTTTTTACCGGCGGTACGACCGGCAAGTCGAAGGGCGCGCTGCTCTCGCACGGCGCTTTGATGCGCGGTGCGCTCAACGGCGTGTATGCGCCGGGTGAAGCGCTGCGTCAGCGTTATCTTGCCCTGATCCCGTTCAGCCATGTATTCGGCGTCGTGCGGAACCTGCTTTCCTGCTTCTATACGGGCTCGCTGCTCTATACCGTTGAGGATATGCGCACAGTCGTTGCGGTTCTGCCGAAAGCAAAGCCGACGCTGCTTGTATTGGTGCCCGCCCTCGCGGATATGCTGGCCGGGCTTGCCAAAATGCGCGGGTTGGACGCGCTCGGCGGCCAGCTTCGGGTGGTCATTGCCGGCGGCGCACAGGTTCCGGAGGGCATTATTCGGCGGTATCAGGAACTGGGCATCATCTGCTGCCCGGGCTATGGCATGACCGAAACCGCGAACCTTGTTTCCGGCAACGGCGATCCGTTCACCTGCCCGACGTCCGTCGGCCGCCCGTATCCCGAACAGGAGGTCAAGATCGTCGATGACGAAATCTGGGTGAAGGGCGATCATCTGATGCTCGGCTACTACAACGACCCCGAGGAGACTGCGAACATCTTCACGCCGGACGGCTGGCTGAAAACCGGAGATCTCGGACGCTTTGATGAAAACGGTATGCTTTATATCACGGGCCGCCGCAAGAACATCATCGTTCTGCCGAACGGCGAAAACGTTTCGCCCGAGGCGTTGGAGCTTGCACTTGTCCGCATTCCGCTGATTAAAGACGCGCTCGTGCGCGAAGCGATCATCGAGCAGCGCACGGTCTTAGAAGCCGAGGTGTTCCCGAACGCACCCGTGCTCGCGGCAATGCAGATCACCGATCCCGAGCCCGCCATCCGCGCCGCCGTCGAAAAGCTGAACGCATCGCTGCCGCCGTATATGACGATCCAAAGCCTGCTTGTTCGCAAGGAGGATTTCAAACGCAGTCCGAGCATGAAGATCATCCGGGAATAAAATCATACTTTATAAAAGGAGCTGTTCCGTTTTGAACAGCTCCTTCTTTGTGATTTCTCAAGATTTTCGTTCGGCCTCAACCTCGGCCTGCATCCGGTCGCACCAGGCGTCCCACTTTTCCCAATACTCGCCTTCCGGGATCACGCGCGGAATCAGATCGGCGGGCGTATGCACATCGCGCAGGATACACTCCCGTACGCAGCGCCGATACATTTCCCAATCCCACTCCTCTGGCTCCCAGATCAGCGGAACCCGCTTCAGCCCAGCCCCATAGGCGGCGACCGCGCGGGTATGTCCGTCCAGCATGACGACGGCGCCATCGATCCTCTTAACGGGAATCGGCTCGAAGTTTTTGAGATCGTTCGGATCGAACCAGCGCAGCACCTCGCTCAGCTTCGCTTCGGAGATATAAAACTGTGAAGGCTGCAGGTCGTCCAGCGTCAGCCGTTCGAGTACGGCATCCGGGTCGGGCGCGGATTCTTTGGCCGGTGCCGTTACAGCGCGGTAGAACGAAAGAAATTGCTGCGGTGCAAGAGTTTCGGCGCGAGCGCTCGGATCGACGCCGATCGCCGCGAGCGCATCGAGCCCGTTCGGGATCGATTTGACGTTGTTTTTCAGCGTCTTTCGCCGCATCCCCAGGCAGGTGCGTACAAATGCAAAGACCTTTTCAATCGGTTCGACAGGCGCATTGGGTTTTTCGGCCAGCCCGACAAACACGGACTGCACATTCGGCGCGGGATAAAAACTCTCCTCGGGAAACGTTCCGAGAATCCTGCCGTCATAGTACAGCTGCGTTACGACCGACAAGGCGCCATAATTGTCCTCCTTCGGCCCTGCGAAAAAGCGGTCCGCGGCCTCCCTTTGCACCATGCAGCCGAACACACGCGGCCGTGCGAGCAGCACACGCTCACACAGCGACGTCGTGATATAATACGGCAAATTCCCGACAACAGAAAACGGTTGCGGCACTTCCTCATATTTCACGCGAAGCGCATCGCCCTGTTCCACGCTGAGCTTCGGATCCGTCAAGCTCAATCGAAGATAGTCCGCCATCGCCGCATCCTTTTCGATCGCGCGAACGCAATCGCTCTTTTGCAGCAGCAGCTCGGTCAAGCCGCCGAGGCCCGGTCCGATCTCGATGATCGGCTCGCCCCGAAGGCCAAGCGCGTCCACGCACGCCGAAAGCCGCGCCCCGTCAATACAGAAATTCTGTCCGAGGGCACGGTTGGGGGTGTGTTCCAAGGCGGACAGCGCCGCCGTTACAAATTCTTTGCTTGCTCTCATAAAAATAAGTATAGCATTGCAAAAAGCAAATTGCAATTGTCGCCGAATCGCGCCGCTGAAAAAGCGGAAAAATCTCCCATCTGTGTTGCTGCAAGTTTTATGCCGATCGCGGCATACTACCGAAAAAGTGAGTAAGGAGACTTGCAATGCGAAAAATTTTTGCATGGATTTTGATGCTGATGCTTTCGGTCAGCCTGTTGGGCTGCCGGAAGCCGATGACGACGCCCGCGACGCCCACCCCTGCCGCGAGCGAAAGACCGAATGACTCCGCCGCGTCCTCGCCTGACGTTGCCTCATCGCCAGATGCGTCCTCCCCTGACGCGTCTTTATCGCCCGATGCAACCGAAGAGCCGTTTGTTGAGGGCGCGTATCGGGAATATGAAATTACCTATCCGTCGCGCGGTGTAAACGTCCACGCAACCGTTGTCCTGCCCGGCAACTCGTTCGATCCGAACGCACTTGCCCCGTCCGGCTCTCCGGACGCCTCCATGGCCCCGGAGGGCTCGACGTCCCCTGACACGTCCGCGATGCCCGATTCTTCCGCTTCACCCGACGCCTCGATGCTTCCCAATGCGTTCCCGTCTCCCGATGCGTCCGCGATGCCCGAATCCTCCGCTTCCGCCGATGCTTCTACGCTGACGGCCGGTTCCGCTTCGCCGGATGCCTCCGCAATGCCGGGTGCGGCGTCCGGCACAACCGGCAGCGAAGGCGGCTCCATGCAGGCGGCAGGTGCCGATTCCTCGGCGGAGCCGACCGCCGAAATGCACGCCTATGCAACGCCCGGAAGCGGTGTGATGCCGATTGCGGGCGACACAGCCGGCATGCCGGAACACGGCTATCCGATGGTCGTCTTTTTGCACGGACACGGCGGCGAACGAAACGAGAACGGCGGCTACAGCCGCATCTCGCACGTGCTTGCTGCGAGCGGAATTGCTTCGATTCGCATGGACTTTGCCGGCAGCGGGGAAAGCGAAGAAGCGTTTACCGAAAACTCGCTGACCTCGATGTACACGGATGCGCTTGCGGCGATCGACTTTATGAAGGCGAATTATCCGATTGATGAGAATGCGATTGGCGTGTTCGGGTTTGATATGGGCGGACGCGTTGCGCTGCATCTGATTGCGCAAAAGCTGTTCGATTTCCGTGCGGCCGTGCTGCTTGCTCCCGCCAACAGCAACAATGATTGGATCACGATGTTCGGCGGTCAAGAGGAATGGGATCGCTACAAAGCCGATGCCGAACTGAACAATTATACGACTTTTACCACGCTCTACGGACAGGTGCAGGACTTATCGATCCAATGGTTCTCCGACCTCGAAGCGAGCGATGACCCCGCGGCGCTTGCCGAACAGTCGTTCCGCGATCGCGCGCTTGTGATCTATGCAACGAACGATACGACCGTCTCCCCCGACGTATCCCGGTACGTGGCAGACAAGCTCGGCGCCGAAACGCTCCTGCTCGATGCGGGCGGTCACAGCTACGGCTTCTATGCCGACAGCGCCGATCTGCTGGAAAAGATTGCGCACGCCGCGGCAGACTTTTTCGCCAAAACATTGAATGATTCGGCGATCACTTCCGTTCGATAAACGTTAAATCGCTTGCGCTTCCCTCTGTTCGATGCTATAATGATCCGATCAGAGGGAGGCGCATTATGAATTGGATCGGTTGGGCGACGGGCAATCCGCTGCTTGTCGGAATGCTCGGACTATGGATTCTTGCAATGCTGATTGGCATTGCATATGCGATCGCGCGTGTTCTGCCGAAGGAAACGATCTGGCCGCTGCTGTTCACCGTGGCCATGCACTTTATGAGCTACCTGCTGCCAAGAGTGCTCCCGCTGCCGATTGCTCCGCACAAGCTGGCGCTGCCAATCGATTCTTGGATTCCGTTTTTCCCGCCGATGATTTCGGTGTATCTGCTCGCCTATGTGCAGTGGGCGCACTACTGGATCGGGATCGGACTGGAAGATCGAACGCTCCGCAGCCGCAGTCTTGCCGGTGAATGGATCGCCAAAGGAATCTGTGCGCTCGCGTTTGTGTTTTTCCCCACCACGATGGCGCGCCCGGCCGTAACGGGCACAACCGGATTCGACCGGCTGGTGTCCCTCGTTTATCTGCTCGATGCACCGACCAATCTGCTTCCGTCGATGCATTGTTTGCAGAGCTGGCTTGTTCTGCGCGTCACGCTGCAAATGCGCCATGTTCCGAGCTGGTACAAGCCCTGCACCGTCGTTTTTTCTTTGCTCGTCATCGCTTCTACAATCCTCGTCAAGCAGCACGTCGTTCTCGATCTGCCGACGGCGATCCTTGCCGCCGAATTCGGACTATGGCTTGCGCCGCGCGTGAAGTTCGACCGCGTATATGCGCGCTGGGAAGAACGACTTTCCCGCCGATAAAACGAAGGAGCCGATCAGAAACCCATGCGGGAAACTGAACGGCTCCTTTTTTGTAACAATCCTTACCGCTCGCGCTTTGCATAGATGCGCGCCAGCTCCAGCAGCATCTCGGTCGCGATGTCCATGCCCTCTACCGTGATATGCTCGCAGGGGCCATGAAACGCATAGCCGCCGGTGCCGAGGTTGGGACAGGGCAGGCCCATGAAGGTCAGCCGCGCACCGTCCGTGCCGCCGCGGATTGCAACGACCTTCGGCTCCACGCCGGCCGCCTTGGCGGCAAGCTTCGCGTTTTCGATCAGGTGCATGCACGGCTCAATCTTTTCCTTCATATTGCGGTACTGCTCACGAATCGTAAGTGTCACCGTGCCCGCACCGTACTGTTCATTCAACGTCTTCTCAATGTGCCGCAGCGTCGCGAGGCGTCCTTCAAAGCAGGCCGCACTATGATCGCGCACGATGTAACAAATCTGCGCCTGCTCGATCGTTCCGCCGAGCTTGGTGATGTGGTAAAAGCCCTCGTAGCCCTCGGTGCAGCGCG